>JAUPUH010000062.1 GCA_030917665.1 Patescibacteria group bacterium
TTGAGCACCTCCACCAATAATTGTTCCTGTAGATCCAAGTACTCTTGATCCAACCAATGTTCCGTTTAGCGCACCAATCGTGCGGACATTTGTCTGTTCAGTAGTTTGAATTTTGTCGCCAACTTTAAAATTTGTAGAAAGTACAGCGGCTTTTATATTATCCTGTCCCACATAACCATCAACCCCAGTCTCAAAATCTAGTTTCCACCAGAAATAACCGTCATTTGGATTCTTTATTCCTTCAGGAACATTTTGATCATCAACAACTGTGGCAACAGATCCTGTGTACTGTGTACCAACAAGAGTTGAAGATAGGGCGCCTGAGCCTCGAACGTTTGAAATATTTAGTGTCTGAATTTTATCTCCAATCTTAAACATTGAAGAGGTTACTACCGGTGCAGGTGCAACTGCAATAGTTACTGAAGAACTCGATGACGATCCTCCGGGACCAGTACATGAAATGCTATACACAGCGTTTGTCTGAGTTGTAGTAATCGTAGAAACAGACTGTGAACCTGTTACAGCTTTTGTACCTGAAAATGTTCCTCCCGTAGCTGTACATGATGTTGCATTTGTTGATGTCCATGAAAGCGTTGACGCTTGTCCTGATGTTACTGAAGTTGGGTTTGCTGAAAGTGATACAGTTGGCGCATCTTGCAATGTCTTTACAGAAAGAGCTGTTGATTGAGCAGAAGTATTGCCTGCTGCATCATATGCAGCAATTGTATATGAATATGCTGTATTTGCTGACAAGCCTGAATCAGGATACACATTCTTTGCAACACTATTAATTTCTGATCCGTTTCGATAGACCTTATAGCCGACAACCCCGACATTGTCTGTTGATGCTGACCAAGAAACTCGAGCACTACTCTTAGTAATATCTGAAGCCGTAAGACCAGATGGAACTGATGGCTTCACCATGTCTGCAGCAGCTTTTGTTGTAAAGGTATTGTTTGCTGAAGTTGCTGAGTTACCGGCTGCATCCTTTGATACGACACGATAGTTATATACTGTATTTGCTGAAAGACCTGAAATAGTTTGTGAGTGTGCTGTAACCTTGCTTGTATCGAGGGTTGTATTGCTTGTATATGTTGATGTAACACCGTATTCTACATAGCTATCTGAAGCTTCATTTGTTGTCCATGAGATCGTTGCTTGGTTTTCTGTAACATCTGATGCGCTTACGTTTGAAATTGAAGGTGCTGTTGAGTCACCTGGTGTAGATGTTTCTCCTGAGTAGCTAAAGAGTGTTGAAATGTCAGATGAAGAAAGTACTTTGTTGTAAATTCTAAAATCGTCAACTTGTCCATTACCAAATGATGAACCGTAATTACCATAGTGACCGATATGGACCTGGTCAAAGAAATCACCAGGAGCTGGGGAATTTGTAATTACTATTTGCTTACCGTCGAGATATACCCTTACCTGGTTTGAACTTGAATAAGTCAAAGCAACATGATGCCATGCGCCATCAGCGACCTTGATACCGGTATCTGTAGAACCGAAAGATCCTCCATATTCCCACTTAAGGTTTCCTGTCGCAGTAACACTCAAAGTTGGTGCACGTTGATTGTTTGATCCTCCATAACTACCAGTCAAAATGCCACCGTTTGACTTAAACCAAAATGCGACTGTTCCGCCAGAGAGCGGGTACACTTGGTCGTTTATTGAAACATAGTTTGATCCGCCGAAAGAAGCTGATCCATTTCCAATCTTACCAGTCCCAAAACTAGAAGTTCCAGACCATGATCCATCCCTTCCATTACCTGATGCATCAGCAAGAGATGAGTCGTCGAATGGTAAGTGTGCAATGAGTCCTGAAGGTAGTGCGCCAGAAACCTGTGCTTGCTGATCATTAATAATGTTTTGAGATATCGGCTGCTGATTGAGTGATAGTGTACCGATGTAAACTCCAGTAAGCGCAATAATACCGACAAGAAGGGATCCTAGTAATTTTGGATTCATCTAATTAATTTTATAAAATAATAATTTATTAATAATAGAAAACTGGCACACAAAGAACTCATTAAATTTTAACATACCATTAAACTTAAGGTAGCCGAACTGGGGAGAACTTATAAGACAAAACCTCAGATTAACTGAGGTTTTGTTAGCTTTATGCAACAAATCAAAGAAACTAAGGGGTTGGTCCAAAATAATTTGTACCTCGATCAAGCCCGTCGCTTGCAGTTCCCTTTCCGAGCGACCCCGTCGCAAGCTGCCATCCTGCCCATGTTGTTGGTAATGATCCACCAACAAATGTTGGGGTTCCAACTATGGCACTCGTCCCAATAGCCTGTCCTGTCGTACCGCCGAGATTGTAGCTTGCGCTGCAGCCTGGGCAGAGTTTTGGATTCTCGCTATTAATAACGATATTGTTTCGGAAGTTCATACCTGTAGAATTGACTGAGTATGCTCCCCAGTTCGGATCGTCTTGATTGTAGAAGGTATTGTGTTCAATAAGATAATTATTTGCCGGTGATCCGTAGCTCCAGTTATGTCTTGAATTCGTAACAAGGTTGTTTGTAAATTTAACTGGTGCAGTTCCCCAGTCATGATGCTGGAGAGTCACTTCGACATTATCAAACCAGTTTCCATTGACTATGATATTTGCATTTGAGACTGAATCCACAATTTGGATACTGTCGCAATGTGGATCTCTGACAGGATCACTACCGCAAGGCGCTTGCAATATATCCCTGAAGATATTTCCAGGACCGATGATGATGTTGTTGACTGATCCTGCTGTCTGGATTCCGTCTCCTCCTGTCTTTGAACCTGATGGCAAGTTTGCTCCTGGCTGTCCTTGTATGAGATTCTTCGTGATTGTTACTCCATTGACTGAAGTAAGGGTGATCTTCCCTTCGCCTCCTGTTGCACGGGTCATGATCATCGTATTTCCATCAATCAAGATGTTCTTGTTTGAAGAATCACAACCAAATCCATTATCGTTTACGCTGATACCTCCTGTATCCTGTACCCATGTGTTGCCGACAATCTGAATATTGGTGCTACATCGGCTGATTGAGGCATTGCTCAATGTCATGCTTTCAAGACGGATATAGTCAGAGTTAGAGAAGTTTGGACTCATCTGAGCACCAACACCTGAAGCTGATTTAATTGTCACCCTGCCAGTTTTAGCTATGTCGGTAAAGTTAACTGTTCCATAATTTCCAGAATTCAAGCAGATAATCGAACCAGCCGCTGCACCTGAAACTGCACTGGCGATATTTGCCCCCGTGCTTAGTGTTTGAGTGCAGGCTGTACTGACTGGAGGAGTTGTTCCTGTGCCAGTATATTCATACGCTCCAATATCCCAAACCCCATCTGCACCACGAACTGCTCCTGTGAGATCTGTATTGTATGGGCTTGCAAGAGCTGTACCTGACTGAGGTCCATTAAGCTTATAGGTACTACTTATGAATGGATTTGTCGTAACTATTCTGTTATTTGCAGCAATTGTAGCTCCTGCAGAGAATGTAGTTGTGTCATACGCCATGTTGTTATATGCACTCGTGTTGTTTCCTACAAGACTAATACGAGTTGCATTACCTCTGTACCCTACAATAGTATTGTTGTATACCTTGGTATTGTGACCGTTTGCTTTCTGTCCCGTGAGAGTCGAACCGACGAAGATTAGACCATCTGTTGGACTTGAGCCGAGGGTTGTAGCGATGACGTTTCCGTAAATTTGGTTATTGTCAAAAGCACCATCTGGAGTATCACTGTTTGGCCAAATTGCGATAGGTGCAGTACATGCAACACGACCATCTGAAGAATCACCTGGTACAGTCTGACAAGCATTAAGCATGACATTGTGACGTATGATGACATTACGTGCAGTATTTTGACCACGAATGATTTCCTTCTGCCAACCTGGTCCCATGTGTGTATATTCAATAGTAAATCCATCAACACCAGCCATTTGTACTGGGAGATCTACGTTATGGATATGTGCACGACTGACAGTAACATTTCTAACAAGCTGAGCGAATCCTCCGAAGTAGACTCCATTATCAGGATGACTTTCGCTGAATGATTCTGATGGTGTAGCGCCAACATCAATATACTTTATGGTGATGTTGTTACCGACCGTTGGGTACCATGAAGTATTCCAGGTTAACTGACCAGTTGCACGGAACCCGTATGATGCAGTATCTCTCCAATTACTTTCATTTCGTGTCACTCCGTCGATTATATAGTTGTCTGTAACGAAACCGAGACCTCCAAATACTGCTTGACCATCGCCGTATGTATTAACCCAACCTATATCAGTACCATGACTTGCGACAGTTGCCTTCTTAACAGTAATGTATGCTCCATTTCCTATTGCATCATTGAATTCATATGATCCATAGCTTCCATCTGCTACGTAGTAAGTAGCGCCTCGAACAAGTGTTGCAGGGATTGAACCGTATGCGTTATTCCAATCGCTTCCATTACCAGTAGCTCCTTGACGTATATAGAATGTCGTCCCTGTAGGTGTCGTAGGAGCTGTGTACTTTACGAGATAGTTCTCCACTGACCATCCATCAACTCCTGTATCGTAGTTAATGTTCCACCAGTAGTAGCCGTCAGATGATGTTCCGCCTCCGATTACAGTTCCAAGAGATCCAAGAGCTTGGGTTCCAAGAGATGTGGCTCCAGTCGATCCTGCATTTCGTACATAGAGGATGTCTGTTGTAGCTACCTTGTCACCTGAGATGAATTTGGTTGAGCTAGGAACTGGGGCAGCTGTAACAGATGCTGATACTGAGTTTGAAGTCGTCATAGCTCCTACATTGTCGTATGCTCGTGCTGTAAGAGTATATGTACCAACTGTGCTCTGAGTAAATGAGGCTGCGTAAGGTGATGTTGTATCTGTTGAAAGCAATGTTGCACCATTGTAGAACTCTACTCGTGCAACTGTTCCATCAGAGTCAGATGCTGAAGCTGATAGGGAGAATGTTCCTGGAGTCACTGCTGAAGATGGAGATGAGATGAGTGTGACTGTTGGAGGATTATTCACTGGAGGTTGAACTGTTCCAGAATATTCATAAGCCCCGAAATCTGCAGTTCCAGTTCGAGTCCTTCCTGTGATATCAACTGGTGATATAAGCGAACCTGTTCCCTTGTCGATAACTGTGCTTGCAGACGTTAGTGCAAATGCATCATCAGATGTGAAAGGTCGTCCGTCAGCACCATACATTGCCTGAATACTTGTTGGGTTACTATTAACGAATCCACCAGAGACAGAACCGCTAATATTGTTAGCTGTTGTTGGTGCAATAGCTGGAGCTGTTGTCGTAATACCCAAGCTACTTGCATAAGTAGTATTTCTGAGTGTGTTGTTGTAAACCTTGAATTCATTTACTCCACTATTTTGTGAACCAAATGCGATGAATCGTGCTGTATTGTGAACCACGTTGTTGAATGCAATAACCTTCTTGAGTGGCGTAGCTGAACCTCCATAACCAATCTGAAGCAAGAATTCATCACCTTGTGGTTGATCACTTGCATGTCCGGGAGTATTGAAGAATATGTTGTTTGAAAGCGTAAGACCCCATCCTCCTGTTCCAGTCCATGGATTTGAAACATCTCTGTGTGATGTATCGCTTCGGTTTGGTTTGTTGTTGTCTCTGAAAACGTTGTGATCAAATACTACATCTCCTCCTCCAACTGAAGCTGATATGTTGAGCTGGTCTTCATAGCTTGACTGGTAGAAGTCAGAGTAAGAGACAGTCGTGACTCCGGTTGCTGGTGGAATGACTCCAAGTGAAGCATAACCGCTTCCGTAATTACCGTTAAAGAATCCATTCTTCAATGTGACATTTGAACCTGACAAAAGGACTGTTACCGCTCCACCATTCATAGCGACTGTAGCGCCAGAACTGAAATTAAATCCATGCCATCCCTTACCATCGACGATAACGTTGCTTCCTGAAATGACTGATCCGCTTGCAAACGTAACCATATCAGCACTTGCTACAAGCTCATTTGGTGCTAATTCAAGAGATCGGCGGATTGTAATAGGTGCCGCTGCAGTTCCTGAGCTTGTAACTGTAAGTTTTGGATAACTTCCAGGTGCTACATGATAAGTAGCGCCTGCTACTAGAGATGCAGGGATTCCCGCATATGCATTATCTGGACTTGCTCCATTCTTAGCACCAGAGCCTGAAGGAGATACGTAGAACGTTGTCCCCCCCGTAACCGGAACAAGGTTGAATGTTGCAGTAACTGTTCCAGCTGAAGTGAGAGAACATGATGTTCCAGAACATGCTCCAGAGAAGCCAGCGAATACTGAACCTGAAGCTGGTGTAGCTGTTACAGAGACTGTTCCTCCTGTGTTTGCTGTACATGTTGATGGGTTACATGTGACTGTTCCTGAACCTGTACCTGCCTTTGCTGTAGTGACGGTGAAGGTGGTCTGGGTTGGAGGAGTGTACTTTACAAGATAGTTTTCCACTGACCAACCATCTACACCTGTATCGTAGTTAATATTCCACCAGTAGTAGCCGTCTGCTGAGACTCCGTTACTTGAATTTGTAGTTATAGTTCCGAGAGCTCCGAGAGCTTGCGAACCTAGAAGTGTTGCTGAAGCTGATGGACTTGATCGGATATTAATGATATCTGTTGCTGCTACACGGTCACTTGAAATGAATTTTGTTGAGTTGGGGGTTGTAACCGGAACAAGGTTAAACGTTGCAGTAACCGTTCCAGCTGAAGTGAGAGAACATGCTCCCGTTCCTGTACAAGCTCCTGACCAACCTGCAAATACCGAGCCCGATGCTGGTGCAGCTGTAAGTGAGACTGATGAACCCGTTGTGTTTGAACAAGATACTGGGTTACAAGTGATGGTTCCTGAACCTGTTCCTATCATTGACCTAGAGACATTGAATATATTTGAAGGTGGAACTACGGTCTTATAGAGTGCCTGGACTCCCGTTGCTGTAAGGGCGCTGTTGTATATTCGAACTTCATCGATCATTCCGTTGAAATACTCCGATGATCCGTTCCATGAACCGATGAGTAGATTTGATGATGTATTTGTAAAGGCACCATTTCCGGAAGAAATAAGCACTCCGTCAATATAAAGCTTGTTTGTAGTACCGTCATATGTTTGAACAACATGTTTCCAAGTTCCTGCTGTCAAAGGTGTACTAATCGTCTTGTTCCACTTAGATCCATTTCCGACATTTGCATAAACTCTGCCATTTTGAACCTCGAGTCCAAATGAGTTTTGCTTCATAACAATCGATCCCCATCCAGACTGACCTGAAGACATGTTTACCCAGGCACTTATTGTGAATTTTGAGACAGAAACTGAACCAGCATTCAAATATGCATTTGTTCCGTTGAACTGAAGACTATTTCCGGAAACGCCTGTTGTCCATGTTGGATTGCCGACAATTGTTGCTGTTTTGTTATTTCCTGAAGAATCAGCAACTGTACTTCCTGATGTCTGATCAAAATTCCAATACGAAAGTAGATCTGAAGTTGGAGAAGCTGTAAACGTTATAGTAATGGGTGTTGCTGAAACAGTACCACCCGTACCAGTACAAGAAAGACCATAAGTAGTTGTTACAGTTGGAGTAATCAGCTGAGAACCAGAAATTGCTTTCTGTCCTGCAAATGTCCCTCCAGTCGCTGTACATGAACTAGCATTTGTTGAAGACCAACTCAATGTGGCCAATTGACCTGTAACAACTGATGTGACTGATGTAGAAAATGTTACGGTAGGAGCTACTGCTGCAAAATCAATGTAAAAAGTTATATTATTTGAAGACAAAACTTGTGAGGGCGTAATGACGGGTGTCTTTGTTATGTCGGCTCCTGCTGGATAACCTCCGACCCATCTTGTCTCATAAGTTCCAGCAGTCTGATTGGTTATTGTACGTGAACAGCTACCAGTATTATTACCTGTGGGTGTGGCAAGAGTTGAAACACAGTTTGCTGGATTTTGGAGTACAACGCCATTTATTCGGGTAGAGATAGTGACCGATGGAGCTGTGAGTGTCTTAACTAGAAGATTAGACGATTGAGCCGAGTCGTTCCCAGCCGCATCAAATGCAACAACCGAATATGTGTATGTTGTTTCAGAATTCAAGTTTGAATCTACAAATGAATTTGTAGAGACTGGAGAACTTGCCATAACTCCATTTCTATAGACCTTATACCCCGTAACACCGACGTTATCTGTAGAAGCAGACCAAGATAACCTTAGTCCTGTTTGAGTAATGTTTGAGGAAGAAATATTTGTTGGGGTTGAAGGTTTTGTTGTATCAACAGTTGATACAGTTGTAAATGTTGAATTTGATGATCTTGTGGCATTTCCTGAAGCATCTTTTGATGTTACCCGGTAGTTATAAACTGTATTCTCTTGAAGTCCAACAATAATCTGTCTATGTGATGTAACCATTCCCGCTCCTGTGTCCTTCAGTGTAGATGTGTTGGTATATGATGATGTTAAGCCAAACTCAACATGTGTATCTGAGGCTTCGTTTGTATCCCACGTAATTGTTACCTGATTTTTTTGAATTTCTGAAACTTGTAAATTTGAAATTACTGGGCCAGTCGTATCAGCTACAATTCCTGTATATGCATAGAGATCCTTTACTTCACTAGCTGAAAGGGCTCGGTTATATACTCGAACATCATCTATATCACCCTTAAAATATTCACTCAAAGAGGTATCCCAAGATCCAATTAGTAAAGGAGCGGATGATGAGGTTGATAGGGCTGCTGTTCCAGAAGAAACAAGCTTTCCGTTTATATAAAGTCTATTGGTAGTTCCATCATATGTCTGTGTTACAAGCTGCCATGAACCAACGGAAAGACTGCCAACTAGATAACCCCCTCCAGTACTGCCGTTTGCCCATTCAGATCCATTACCTATTCCAGCGTAAATATTTCCTCCTCTTGTTTCAATTCCATATGTGAACTGCTTCATAACCACCGAAGCATAGTCAGGATTGTTTGTTGGCTTTATCCAAGCGCTAATTGTAATTTTCGGTGTCGAGATACTTCCAGCGTTGACGTAGTCAGATCCGTTGAATGTTAAAGCACTTCCTATTTTCCCTGTTGTCCAAGAAGGACTCCCAAGTGTATCCGAACCGCCACCCACAGAGGCAGAGACGGTCGATCCAGAACCCTCATCAAATTTCCAATGACTAATAAGTCCATTCGTTAATGCAGATGATACCTGTGCTTGTTGATTCTCAAAAACCTCTTGTGTCAAGGAATTTTGATTCAAAGAAAGTGAACCTATATAAACTCCTGTAACAACGATAATACCTACAAGCAAGGAACCTAATAGTTTTGGATTCATTAAATTAATTTAATAAGGATACTAGTAATAATTTTTAATAAATAAATAGAAAACGGCCACACAAAGAACTTTAATAAGTTTATCATGCACTCAAAGTCATTAATACATAAAGTGGGGATAAGAACATAAGAAAACAGCTCTCGGTTTTATTTTCCGAAAGCTGTTTTCTTCTCCTGTGAGCATTACTGCTGTGGAGCAGGTGCCGCTGGGGCTGGATTCTCTGCTGGTGGCTTGTGTGCCATATGCATTATGCTCAGGTTGATTAGCTCCTGTGCGAGATTAATTGTAATCCCCTTTCAAGTCAGACCAGTTTTCAGTCATTAAGTTGACACTCCGTCAAAAGCTTGGGTGAGAAGATGAGGAATGATGGTACTCCCACGACATGGTGTAATTTGTTGCAAAATTAGAAAACATTTTAGTGTTTTTGGCAAAAATTTTTGGAGTTTTTGACCGAATACAGTAGAATAAAGACCTATGAAAAAACCTGTAATGCTTATCGTGCTCGACGGCTGGGGTCATCGCGAAGATATAAAGGACAATGCCATACGACAGTCAAAAACCCCATATTTCAACGCACTTTGGGATAAATATCCTCATTCCCTTTTGAAAGCCTCTGGAAATGCTGTAGGTTTGCCTGAGGGTCAAATGGGAAATAGCGAAGTCGGACATACTACTATAGGTGCTGGAAAACCTGTGGATACTGACCTTGTTCGAATCGATAAAGCAATTGCAGAAGGTGCTCTCCACACTAACCCCGCCTTCGTAGCCCTTTTTGACCATATTAAAAAGAATGACTCTACGCTCCATGTGCAAGGTCTCGTCAGTATTGGAGGGGTCCATAGCCATCAGAACCACCTTTTTGCCTTCCTGCGGGAAGCAAAGGCTCAGGGAATGAAAAAAATCGCTATTCACGTCTTCACTGATGGTCGAGACACGCCTCCACAGAGCGCCTCGAAATATATGAAAGAACTCGAGGCTCTTATTGAAGAACTCGGTCCTGAATTCTTCATCGCAACCATCTCTGGACGATACTATGCTATGGATCGAGATAATAACTGGGACCGACTCGCAAAAGCAGAACAGGCCATGTTTGATTGCAAAGGAAATGTCTGCGAAATCAAGCCTTCAGCTTACCTTGAGGAACAATACAAGCTCGGGAAGACCGACGAGCTCCTCGAGCCAACTGTTTGTGCCACACTTCAGGGTAATGGATGTGCCCTTGAAAAAAACGACGGCGTCTTTTTCTTCAACTTCCGTGCTGATCGGGCTCGAATGCTTACCCAGAAACTCATCGAAAAGCAAAAAGCTGACAATATCTATGTCGTTACTCTTACCGAATACTGTATCGACTATATCTGCCACGTCGCCTTCCCTCCTTCAAATATCGAAGTAACTCTCGGAGAGGAAGTCTCTCGAGTCGGGCTCAAGCAAAGTCACATTGCTGAGACCGAAAAGTTTGCCCATGCCACCTATTTCCTCAATGGCGGACGTGAGAAGCCGTACGATGGCGAGGTTGATATAATGCTTCCAAGCAGAAAGGACGTAAAAACCCATGATGAAGCACCGGAAATGCGCGCAGAAGGTATTGCCGACAAGGCAATTGAAGAAATCGAAAAAGGAATCGACTTTATTTTCATAAACTTCGCAAACCCCGACATGGTCGGACATACCGCGAATGTTCCAGCTATCATAAAAGCTGTCGAAATAGTCGATACACAGCTCAGCCGAGTCATCACAGCTCTTGAAAAGAAAGGAGGTGTCGCTTTCATCACTGCTGACCATGGAAATGCAGAGCTCAACATTGATCAAACTACAGGAACAAAGCATACGGCTCATACGATTAATCCTGTCCCCGCTATCCTTACAGACACTTCACACACACTCAGAGATGGTGGTCTGGCTGATATCGCACCCACAATTCTTGCCCTCCTCGACATCGAAACACCAGCAAAAATGACTGGAAAGAAACTTATCTAGCCCCTTTTAACTTCCCTTACCTTCGTTATAAAAAGCCCTACATACCTCACTGAAAGTATCATAAGCGTTGTCCAAAAGACGCCAAAGCCAATGCCTGCAACTACGTCTGAAAACCAGTGAACACCAAGATAGATCCTACTAAAGCCAACAAGTAGAGCGAGGGCCACACAACCAACTACAAATAGTTCCCTCCAAACGGTGGATTGTATTTTTCGTGCAAAGATATAGATGACAAGCGTAAAGAAAATCGCAGCAGCAACAGCATGTCCACTTGGGAAGCTGTAGCCTGTCTCGACAATGAAAGCTGTTTCTGGACGAGCCCGTACGAAGAGTGCCTTCATGATTCCATTCAGAACAAATCCTCCTCCAACCGAAGTAAGCGTAATGACCCCATATCTCCAAGATTTTTTATAAAGGAAATAAATTGTCGCCATGATTCCAGCGCCAGCTATCATTTCTGGGCTGAAAATATTCGTAATAATATTCATGAATGTCAGCCAAGCGGCCGTCACGTGCGTCGAAAAGAAGAAATTGATCCAGACATCAAGATCAGCCATAAAGGCGTTGTCACTTAAGGCATCCTGCACTGTCTTGAAAAAGAGAAAAAGTCCCGCCAAGTTGGCAATAAGCGTAATGAGCTCGTATTTCGCAAAGATATGGAACTGTTTGTTGATAAATCGATATGCCATAACTATAAGAATAGCAAGAATTATGCCAATGACAATGAACTTACCCAAAAGACCAGCAACCGTATGGTAGCTTGCGCCGAATATATAGCCGACTCCAAGTGAAAGTGAAGTCCAAATCAAGACGCCGATAAGGTCGAGCGGAAGGAACTTTTTGAACGGAATTCCGCTTGCTCCAACTATAAATGGCGCCAAAGGCCTTGTTACTGGGCTAAACCTGCCAAGAATAGTCGTCTTCCCTGCATGCTTGTTAATGAGACCTCTCACCTTTTCAATCTTTTCATCGGTAATGAAAAAATACTTTCCGAATTTACTCAAAAGCATAAATCCAAACCTTTTTCCACAATAGTAAGCGATGCAATCCCCTCCCAAGGCACCAAGAACGATGAGTGGAACAATGATGTAGATGTTGAGAACTCCAAGCTTTGCCAAGAAGCCGGAAAGGATGACGATGGTGTGTCCTGGGACGAATTGGCCTAGTGCTGGAACACCTTCAAGGATAGTGACAAGAAAAAGGGCTATGTATCCCCCGTGCTCGATGATGGCTTCGATGTGGGAGATGATGGGGGCAAGGAGAGAGTGCATGGGGGTGGCGTTGTGGGTGATTATACCATAGAGGGGATGAAGTTTTGATGAAGAAAATGAGAGGGTTTTACACAGTGTTAGGATATAAATTCAGTTATATAATATTTTGATGAAAATTTTATTAATTGAAGACGATGTAAATGTTATCGACTTTCTGTTAACTAATCTTAAAGCAGAATCCTTTACGGTAGATGTAGCATATGACGGCTCGCAAGGGTCGTTTATGGCGAGAACCAATCCTTATGATGTAATAATAATTGATTATTCTCTACCTATCAAAAACGGGATTACGGTATGTCAAGAAATAAGATCAGCAGAGATTGTAACACCAATAATCTTCCTTACGATTTATTCAGATTTAAAGAAAAAAATTATAGCCCTTGATACTGGTGCTGATGATTATATTACAAAACCATTCTCATTTGATGAGTTGAAAGCTAGAATATATGCAATTAGAAGGCGACCACATAAAATTGAAAGTCCGATTTTTACAGCAGGTGATATTATACTTGATACACGAAAACAGTCGGTGCACAGAAACTCAATCCCGCTTAATTTAACGAGAAAAGAATATAATTTACTGGAATACCTTATTAGAAATAAGAACACAGTTGTATCGCGAGGAATGATTATGGAGCATGTATGGAATGCGGAAAGTGATCCACTTTCAAATACAGTAGAGGCACACATTCTTAATCTAAGGAAGAAAATTAGAGACGAAATTAATAATAAAAACGATGGATTTATTAAAAACATACCTGGACGCGGTTATATAATTAATGTCTAGAATATAATTCATGAAAATTTCACAACAATTTTAATTCTTTTTAATTGCAATTTGATAAAGTCTAAGAGTCGAAAATATTATTAATAATAAATATGATTACATGGAAACATAAAACAACGATAATGTATGAAATATAATATAAGCAGACTATATCAACCAAAATCTAGAGATGAGGATACCAGAAGGCGCGAGTATATACTCAATATAATTCTTTGTATATCCATACCAATATTAGTATTATGTGACTTGGTAATACTAGTTAACTCAGTCACAAAAGCTGATAATTACAATGGTGTAGATTTTATCATCTTTACAAGTATTGTATTGATGTATTGTTTCCTACTTATTCTATCTAAAAAGGGTTATATAAGGACCGCCTCTTACATTTTAATAATTTCATACTGGGTGGGGGCACTTCATTGCGGGTACCAATGGGGTGCCAGCCTCCCTGCAACAATTATATTATTCATATTTGTTATCTTCATATCATCAATACTAATTAATTCGAAGTTTGGAATTATGGTTACACTTATTAGCATAGCCACTTTCATAATACTTGGGGTTCATGAATACAATAATCCTGAAATTCTATCCTGGAGAATGGATACGATTAATAATACTGATTTGTTCGTTTACTCGTTATTCCTAATTTTAATTGCCTCACTATCGTTACTTTCAAACCGCGAAATTGAAAAATCATTAGAGAGGGCTCGTAAATCTGAAAAAGAACTTAGGGTTGAAAAAGATTATTTAGAAACAAGAGTTATTGACCGGACAAAAGAATTGAAAGAATCTCAGTTTGCACGAATGAACGAGCTAGAAAAGTTTGCAGAGTTTGGAAGACTTTCTAAGGGCTTATTTCACGATCTTTTATCACCTCTAACTGCCATGGTTCTTCATATGGAAAAAATAAAAGTGGCGCCACCAGAAGAAATACAACAGTCCTATGCATCTCTAGATAAGGTCATCGAGGTATCAAAAAGAATGAACGAAAATATTGAAAGGATGCGGTATTCAATGAAAAACAGCTTACCTGAAAGAAGCTGTAACATAAAAGAAGAAATTTCAAGTTGCATCGATACCTTAAAATTCAAAGCCAGAGAAGAAAATGTTGGTATAAATTTTGAAATTAATGAGGAATATATATGGTACGGTGACCCTATTAAATTACATCAAATATTTTTGAATATTATTTCAAATGCACTAGATTCTTTTTTATCAACGAAAAATTACAATAGAATTGTCAATATTAGCACGAAAGGTATAGCTAAATATTGTGAAATAGAAATTAAAGATAATGGTATTGGAATGAGCGAGGAAACTATTAAAAATATTTTTGATCCTTTTTTCACAACCAAAACTCCAGAAAACGGTACCGGGATAGGACTAACGACTGTGCAAAGAATATTAAAAGAAATCAATGGACACATAAGGGTTGAAAGTGAGGAACATATTGGAACTATATTTACTATACTTATCCCATGCATGCATGACACTTCTCAGATTTCCTAAGAATTTATTTAAATCAATTCTTTTAAAACTCTAAACCCCATGACACTTCTTATACTTCTTCCCTGACCCACAAGGACACGGATCATTTCGTCCTACCTCTGGCTTCTTTGCTGTCGCAGCTGGAGCCGCTTTGTCCCCATCTCCTGACCCTATCGTCTGCGCCTGTTCGTGTACTTCCTTGAGCTCCACTGTCTCCTGATTCACAACCCCTGCCGCTATATGAGGAAGAAGATCAAGTATCTTTCCATTGATTGCCGCCTGCATTTCTTTGAAGAGTCGTAGTCCCTCTTTCTTGTATTCAACAAGAGGATCTCGCTGTCCGTATGCACGAAGGTTCACGCTTGATCGCGTATAATCCATGATTTCAAGGTGCTCAACCCAGTACATATCGATGGTCTGAAGCATGAGCTGTCGAGCGACAGTCAAAAATCTATCTCTACCGATCTGGGCAATCTTGTCATCCATGATCTTCTTCATGTCTGCATTATCAGCAACAACTTCTAGAATCTTTTCCTCAACCTGATCAGGTGTTCCGAGAAGAATCTTTCGTCGTCGCTCATAGACCGTCTTTCGCTGATGGTTCAAAATATCGTCATATTCAAGAACATGCTTTCGAGAATCAAAGTTGAATCCTTCAATTTTCGTCTGTGCATTCTCGAGAGATCGTGTAATGATACTGTTTTCAATAGCTTCATCTTCAGCAACACCAAGTTTACCCATCAGTTTCTTGATAGTATCAGAAGCAAAGATTCGCATAAGAGAATCTTCAAGAGAAACAAAGAATTGCGTAGCACCAGGATCCCCTTGTCGTCCGGATCGTCCTCGAAGCTGATTGTCGATGCGTCGTGCCTCGTGTCGCTCTGTTCCAAGAACAAAAAGTCCGCCGATAGACTTCACCTGTTCATAAAGATCAGATGATCCAGGATTTCCTCCGAGTCGAATATCCACCCCTCGTCCTGCCATGTTTGTTGCGATAGTAACCGCACCCTTCTTTCCTGCCTGTGCAACGATTTCTCCTTCTCGTTCATGGTTCTTCGCATTCAAAATCTCATGTTGAACCCCTTCTGCTTTCAAGAATTCAGAGAGTACTTCGTTCTTTTCAATAGAAACAGTACCAATAAGTACCGGCTGTCCTGTTTTGTTAAGCTCCTTCACCTTTCGAGCAATAGCTTTGAACTTTCCGATTTCGGTCTGGAAAATAAGGTCATTGTGATCGACTCGCTGAGCATCCTTGTTTGTCGGAACAGTAACCACTTCAAGACCGTACACCTTATAGAACTCTTCGCTTGAAGTAGAAGCAGTACCAGTCATACCAGAAAGCTTCTTGTAGAGTCGGAAATAGTTCTGAAACGTAATGGAAGCGAATGTTCGTGATTCCTTTTGAACAGAAACGCCTTCCTTCGCTTCGATAGCTTGATGAAGTCCATCTGACCATCGTCGTCCTGGCTGAAGTCGTCCTGTGAATGTATCAACGATAACAATAGAATTTTCCTTGATGACGTATTCAGTATTCACATTGAAAAGCGCCTTTGCTTTTACTGCAGTCTCGAGATGATGGACGTATTTGATTCCCTTTTCAGTATAAATATTCTCGACGCCGAGCTTCTTCTCTGCTTTCTCGATTCCTTGAGGAGTCATGGCAATGCTTCGCTGCTTTTCATCGACGGTATAGTCTTCATCTTTCACGAAATCCTTCGCCATCTGAGCAAAAACCTGGTAAAGATTTTCAGAATCAGTCGTCGGAGCAGAAATAATCAAAGGCGTTCGAGCCTCATCAATCAAGATAGAGTCGATCTCATCCACGACTGCATAGTTGAATTCTCTTTGTCGCAATTTTGATGATTCGTATTCAAGATTATCTCGAAGATAATCAAAACCGAACTCATTATTTGTTCCGTAAGTGATATCTGCAGCATATGCTTCATGTCGGCTCACTGGTCGGAGGAATTCATGAACAACTTTGAAAGACCCGAGATCATCTCGTTCTTTATCAAGTTCAGTATGTGCAGGATCATACACAAAAGATGCTTCGTGATTGATGACTCCAGTCGAGAGACCAAGGAAATTGTAAATCTGACCCATCCAGACTGCGTCTCGTCGTGAAAGATAATCATTCACTGTAACGACATGGACTCCCTTTCCAGTTAAGCCATTGAGATAAGCAGGTAGTGTCGCAACAAGCGTCTTTCCTTCTCCGGTTCGCATCTCAGCAATACTTCCACTATTGAGAATAGCTCCTCCGATGAGCTGTACATCGAAATGTCGCTGCTTAAGTACGCGCTTAGATGCTTCACGCACGACAGCGAAAGCCTCAGGAAGAAGTTGTTCGAGTGTCTCACCTTTTTCCAATCGAGCCTTAAATTCAGGCGTTTTAGCCTTCAGATGTTCATCAGAAAGTGCTGAAATAGCAGGCTCAAAAGCATTGACTAGACCTACGATAGGCTGGTATTTCTTGAGCAGTTTCTTGTTCGGATCACCGAAAATATGCTGTAATTTGAATGCCATAAGTACAGGCCACTATAGCATATTGAGACATAGAAAAACAGCCGGCATTTCTGCCGAGCTGCTTTTCGTTCGTCTATTTTCGTGACTTCTTTGATTTCTTTGCCTTCTTTGTCGCCTTCTTCTTCGTTGTCTTTCGAGCTTTCTTTTTCATATGAGTGATGGAACGTCGACCACTTGATCTTCCGCTCCACAAAAAATCTTTTAGAGTTCTAACGAAGCAAACAATTTTCGACCTTGAGAAATTGCGTACTTGTATTCATTATGACGCATGCAGAATTATTTACAATACTTTTTTGAAAAAATATGTGGACAACTCAAGAAATTTATTTTTGAATTTTTTCGAACTATTGCACGTATTCAACTTCAGGAAAAATTTCTATTCCGGTTTTTTCATACACTGTGTCAACCATTTTTTGTGCGAGGTCAGTTATTTCCTGCGCCGTTGCGTTTCCATAATTAATTAAAACAAGTGCTTGATTTTTATATGTTCCAACATTTCCTTTCTTCACTCCGCGGAATCCGCAGGCATGATCAAGTATCCACGCAAGAGGAATCTTCACTTTCTTGTCATTCACGGCATGAACGATCATCTCAGGATACTTCGCAATGAGCTCCTGTGCTTTTGTTTGAGAAACAATGACATTCTTGAAAAATGATCCTGCTGTTCCATATTCACGAATGTCGGGGAGCTTTCGTGTCCTGATTTCAACGACAGCGTCGCGGACCTGTTTTAATGTCGGCTCTTTTATTTTTTTAAATGAAAAATATTCCTGTACATCTTTGTATCCGATATTCAAGCCACCTTTCTTTTTCAAAATGCATGTCGTCGAGAGTACGACATATCGTCCTGGTTCCTCCTTGAAAAGACTCGTTCTGTATGCAAATTTACAGTCACTGTTCTTGAGCGTCTTGTATTCATCTTTGAGTACATCGAGAACATAGACTGATTCGATGACATCCTTTATCTCGCTTCCATAGGCGCCGATATTCTGCACAGGGGCTGCACCGACAGTTCCAGGAATGAGAGAAAGATTCTCAAATCCAAAAAGCCCGCGATCAACAGTCGCTTGGACGAGCGAATCCCAATTCTCCCCGGCAGCCGCAGTCACTCGCACGTCATTTCCATCCTCTGCATAAGTAACCCCTTTCATTTCCATCTTTATCACAATACCAGGAAAACCAACATCAGAAACGAGGATGTTAGAGCCCCCACCAAGTATGAAAAAGGGAATCTTTTTCTTCTTAGAAAAGCCTATAGCTTCAATGAGGTCGTCTTCATTCTGCGCAACACAAAAAAACCGGGCGGGTCCCCCGATCCTGAATGTAGTATATTGATTGAGAAGTATTTTTTCCTGAATTGTCATGGTTGCGCTGAATGTTGGCGAACGGGTGTTAGCTCCAAATATAATGTCTAAATTAATATGTGAGTACAGCCGGTCGCCATCACTTAGAACAACCTACAGGTATTATAGCAAAAGGTCAATCATGCTACAATAAAGCTGCAATCCTATGAATCTCGAAATTGTCATCAATGACAGCTATAGCGTCTTCGCGAATCTCTTCAGTGTCGTGCTCTTCATTGCGCTCCTCCTTTTTATTCTGGCATTTATCACAAGGTTAATCTGGAGAAAATTCAGGGCATACGAAACTCTCAAGTATGAATTCGTAACGATTATTGCCCATAAGTTCCGCACGCCTTTGACACAGATGAAGTGGGTGGCTGAAACAGTTCTTGAAAAGGAACAGGATCCTTATTTGATTGAGAGCATAAAAAGCTTAAACCAATCAAATCAGGGGCTCATTAGCCTTACAGGTACTCTTATCGAACTCACTGATTCTGCACACACCACCCTTGCTGCCTACAATTTTGAAAGGATGGATATCTGCAAACTGGTCAACAACGTACTCGAGAGCCTCAAAAAAGAATTCCATGAAAAAAATCTCTTTTTCGGTATCCAGTATTCTGATGCAGAAATTTTCGCAAAAGCTGACCGCACCCGTCTGGAGTTCGTTATTCAAACACTCCTTGAGAACAGCATTCACTACAGCCCCACTGGAAGAAATGTTGATGTGGAAATCTCCAAAGCTCACCGAAAAGTGTACATAAAAGTTATCGACCACGGTATCGGCATCGATCCTGAAGACATGAAAAGCATCTTCACGAAATTCTTTCGCGCAGAGAATGCACAAGCGATGGATACCGAAGGTTTCGGTGTCGGCCTCTATCTAGCTCAATCAATCATGAAGAGACACAAAGGAAAAATTGATGTCTTCTCTGCAGGACTCGGACAAGGTTCGACTTTTACAGTCATATTACCGCTGACTAAATAAAAACACAAAATCCTGCCGAGGCAGGACCTTATGTAGACATTTTATTTTGAAGTACTAACTCTAAGCCGAAGCTTTATAGTACTCACACCCTTATAGTATACACCCGGCACAAATGACTCGCAAGTACACTGTCTACGGTGTTGGAACCTTCCCTTCCTGTATCTGCTTAATTACAGCATCAATCTGTGTTTTGAGAAGTGGCAACTTCTCAGCGGCCGTTCTCAAGGTCTGTATGGCAAGATAGTCTTGCTTGTTTAAAAGATATGTTGAGGCAAGGGATGAATATAATTCCTGATCATCAGGCGATTCTTTGAGGAGCTGCTTGTATATTTCGATAGCCTTAGTGTATTGCTTGGTTGAAATATATGCACCAATGACGCTTGGATCAGAGAAAATTAATGGTTCGTTCGCAAACATTTCTCGTGCTTTCTTTTCTTCTCCGACTGAAATGAGCATAACCACATAACCAATCTTCGCGCTCCTATTATCGGGAGCTGATAGATACGCCTTTTCTATAAGTGCCAACGCCTCTTTCTGCTTACTCGAATTTACATAATTGTATGCGAGCTCAAAGAGAATAGTCTGCTTGGTTGGAGAAAGCTGGGCTGCTTTTTCGAGGAGTGGTTGAGCATTTTTCCAATCCTGTATCGAGTTATAGAATCCTCCTGCGATAATATAGATTCTTGCGTCACCTGGCGCAGCATTTATTTGATTCTGTGTCTCTTGATTTACTAATTCGTAAAATTCTGCCTTTTTGTCAACTGATATATTGCTTCGAATAACATTCGCGGAGCAGGTATACATCTGCTCGCGGATTTCTTGATTTGCAATAGTCTGGTTGAGTGCGAGAGCTTTCTTAAAGAAATCAGCAGAAACCGTTTGCATACTTGCACAAGCTCTCAAAGCATCAATGAGTCGTGTATTTGCTTGTATTGGGCGAATGTTCACAAGATAGAGACTCGAGAGAAGAAGGAGAATAATTATGGGAGTGAAAACATAATTCCGAAGTGTTGAATAATTTTCAGATACTGGCTTCTTTGTATCATGAATCCATGTTGGTATCTTTCCTGACCTAAAGGAATGCACAAATGCTAGGAACATAAAGAACATCACATAACTCGATTGATTATCAAAAACGAAAATGTTGTGAATACTGTAACCGACAAGTAACCCTGTCAGCATGGATTTTTGTCCTACAGTAGTATCGCTCTTCCATATATATATGAGTGAAATCACATAAAGTGCCAAATACGCGATCAATCCAAGTAATCCTCCCGCGACGAACCAGTCCAAGAAAACGCTATGAGCCCGATCAAACCATTGCTCATGAGCCCACATCTTTGGATCATAGTGAGAATTAAAAATATAATTGAAGTTTTCCTGTCCGATTCCAATAATGGCTGTTTTTGGACTTTCGAAAATCCCTTTTACTGCCATCGGCCAGACAAATCCTCGAGCCTGTGTCTTCGTGTCTGAAAGGGAGATAGTTGCGAGTCGACTCAAGACCTGATTTTTTTGTATCCATTGTGCATCACGGTTGAAATAAAAGAGTATTCCTAGAAGTACGACGACACCTATTATTCCCCCTGCGATTGCTCGAGAACGATTTGATTGACCCTTATCCTTCTTGCCAAAAAGTGCGTAGGTAGCACAGACAACAAGAACAGCCGCGATCCATCCCAATATCGCCCCTCGAGTCGCAGTTTGAAACGTAATGAATGAAAAGAAAGCAGCAAGAACTGAGTACACCCACACGAGAACATGTGCGCTGCCTTTTATTGCAAGTTTATGGACATATGCCGTACATGCCATGTATCCTGCGAGAAAAGCGTTAAGAAGCATATATACCGCCATGTAAGCAGAGTTTCCGAGTGAAGCATCTACACGGATCGTACTCTGGTGAACTTCTGCCCAACCGAAAAATTGAAAGAGTCCGTAAAAAGCAGTTATCGCTCCAGCAACAAGGGTGACATTGAGAAATCGATGCCAGTTTTTACGACCTTCGTGTCCAGAAATATTAGAACCAAAAATACTTGATAGAACAATAAAATAAGCCCAGAGATGAATAATAGTCATCCATCCCTCCATTCTTTCGAAGTTTGACCAGACACTCCTTAAAAAGTTGAGTCCTAAAAGATCAGCCACGAGAATAATGACGGTAAAAGCTGTAACAACAAGAGTGATCAAGTTAATGCGGGGAGCAACACTCCTTTCTGTACCAGCTTCCGCAGTTCCCTTTTCTCTTAGCAAAAGAATAAGCCACAACGCAAAAACAATTTCCACAAGTATTCTAAACGCAAAAGCTTTTCCGGTAATGAACGGAAAGAAAAGCGGATTAGCAATATAGAGCGGAATAAAAGCTATGATCGATAAACCGATGACGATGGAATTCTTTAAAATTGAATTGGTTGTGGACATTATAATGCTTTTATTAATAAATATACGGCAATGATATCATAAATAAAAAGAATCCCCAGCTTTCGCCAGGGACCCGTGAAAAATCCGATTCAATTTATGAAGCAAGTAGTCTTTCGATCGCCGCCATCATTTTTGTAAGTGCAAGACCTTTTTCCTTAGGGACAGGATAGAGGGCTTCCGCATTCCTGAGACAGTTCGCGTACGTCCGTTCAGGGTGCTTGAGTAATTCACTGATTGCCTCGTACCTGAAAGCCGTGTCGGTGAGGTCGATGACGACCCCCTCTTCGCACAGTGGCCATAT
Source organism: Patescibacteria group bacterium (assembly GCA_030917665.1). GTDB lineage: Bacteria > Patescibacteriota > Minisyncoccia > Phycocordibacterales > PALSA-1337 > CAIOGI01. The sequence goes on from JAUPUH010000062.1 coordinate 22,413, forward strand.
GGCATTACCTGTCATTTGTTTCAAACGGCACTCAGCGATGAAGCTGAGGTTGTGAACAACAGGAACCCGTAAACAAACGGCCTCAATGCCGAGTGTCGAGGCTGAATCAAAAAGCACATCAACCCCAGGCAACATGTCCGGACCAGAAATCACCGCACCAGCAATGATCTTCGTAGGTACCGGTGACAAGCTCAGAAGGCCATCATAAACTTCGGGTGAAGTCTTGTCTGCTGGATGAAGCGTAATCGCAATCAACACATTGCCAAACGAGGCGAAGGTCTCGATTGCCGAAGCGAAGTGAACAATGTTGGTCGCTGCAAGCTTCCCTCCAGGACACAGTATGACTTTCTGACCTTCTGCTGCGCCGATTCGCTCTCTCGCCTTTTCGCGAGTGAGCCGGGGATAGAAAAACTCTTCCCACATTGGATTACCGGTCACAACGACGTCGGTCTTTGGAAACATCTCTACCGCCTTTTCCGCCTCGCTCCCATTGATATGAAAGAGAGTTGAACCTGCCATGAGATGCTCAAACCATGGCCGTCCATGCACACCGAATGTATCGGCATACAGAACAAGCGGGATTCCTTTACGCTTCGCTAATTCAGCGACATGAAGTTCTTCTCTGGCTAAAGCCTCGGACGACGACATGCCGACGATGACCAAGTTCGAACCAAGGGCCGCCAGAGCAATCTCATCAAGAGATGCAGGCAACGGCTTGCCATCACCAACGTATAGCCCAGCGCAGCATTCCTGCTGTCTAAGCTTTTCAGCAAGCGCCCGAAGCGCCTGTGAGGGTGCAATGTCCCGTCCAACAAGTGTAACTCTTTTCATAATCAGTCTCTGCTTTCGTTGTATGAGCCTAGGCTCGGGTTTGGTGTATTTACTCTTTCAAAAGTACAGTTTATTTATTACCTTTTACCGTAAAAAACAATAGCATAAAAATTACTCATAGTCAATCAATCCTTTTGCTCGCGAATCTAGTTGACACCTTTTGACACTTCCTATATTATTGAGAGGATCTTATGATTGAAGAAATCAAACCACTCGCTGTCTACACAACCAACGAGACAAAACAAATCTTGAGGATTAGTGATAGCACCATAAAAAGGATGCTCAAAAAAGGCATGATCCGTGCAAACAAAGTTGGCGGACAATACCGCATCCTCGGAAAAGAAATCATTCGACTTGTCTCTCCCGAGCTTGAAAAAAGTGCAGTTAAATCCTACCTGAAGATCAAAGACAAGGTAGTGAATAAAATCAATAAATGGTAACATTCCAAAGTTATGAAAGAGAATAACCTTGTTACAATCATTCGTCCAAAAAAACTCTTTTCATTAAAGGATATTACTGAATTGTGGACTTACAAAGAACTTCTTTTTTTCTTCACATGGAGAGACCTTAAGGTTAGATACAAGCAAACAGCTGTCGGGGTTGCGTGGGCAATTTTCCAGCCGCTTATTACGATGTTTGTTTTCACAATCTTCTTCGATAAGCTTGCCAACATCCCTTCTGACAACGTCCCCTATCCTATTTTCGTATACACCGGACTTCTCTTCTGGCAATTCTTTTCAAGTGCATTAAGCGATACAAGCAGCTGCCTCGTCGCAAACCAATCAATCATTACCAAAGTTTATTTCCCTCGCCTCATACTTCCACTTTCATCTGTACTGACGAAGCTTGTTGATTTCCTCATATCGGCTGTCATCCTCGGATTTATGATGGCTTACTATGGATATGTTCCTGGAGCTGCAAGCATCATCGTCATCCCCCTCGTTATTGCAATTTCATTTATGGCATCAGTCGGACTTGGACTCGTACTTGCGGCAATCAACG
>JAUPUH010000063.1 GCA_030917665.1 Patescibacteria group bacterium
TTCCTGGGCGATCAATAACTCCATAATCCTTGGTTTCGATGGGCTCTCCAACATTCTTTGCTTTAGGGTAATTCTCAAGAACCCAGTCGGTAAGGAATGGTCCTTTTGATTTACCGTCTGGGTGTACCACAAGACCTGCAGGCTTGTTGACCGCGACGATATCCTTATCCTCGTAAAGTATGTCTAATTTCATAGAATTGCTTGATAATTACTACATTATACGATAATCTAACAGAAGTCTATCTTGTGCAAAAATATGCGCGATTAGCTCAGTTGGTAGAGCAATCCATTTACACTGGAAAGGTCGCAGGTTCAAGTCCTGCATCGCGCACCCCAAGGGTACTTCTTGTTTGATAAATCAAACAATGACGCACCATATCCCACAAAACAAAAACCGCCCGTAGGCGGATTTTGTTTTTTACTGAAAACCTTATTTATACTGTTGGGTTTGTTGGAGTAGAAGCTGAAGCGACACAATCGCTGCATGTCTTCTTGTGTGTAACGATCAAGTAAACCGCTGAAAGTCCAACGAGGATGTAAACGATCTTTGCAATCAAAGCTGGAAGATATGCAACGATGTCTCCGACACCAACACCAACAAGTAGCCAATTCAACGCACCAACGATAACCAAAACAAACGCAACCATATGTAATGCCTTCATATTATACTGTTTATATTAACTAATAATAATTGATATCTAGCAATAATTATACCTTATATTCAAGATTCGTGTCATATTGCTTTATGCACAGCTACTTTTTCTTTTTGTGCCTCTGGTTGGAATCGAACCAACATCGACGGCTTAGAAGTCCGCAGTTCTATCCATTGAACTACAGAGGCATTTGCTCACATCAAGAATATAGCAGAAAAGCCAAAATAATCCTACAGAGAAGGATCTGTCGGTCCTTTATACCCTTTTCTGATTTGGGCACTTGCTTCGTTTCGTGTTTCAAAACGAGTGATGAGCGAATCAAGTTCATCCTTATCAAAAATCTTCTCAACCAGTTGAGTGTTCTCAGCCACCTTGAAATTACCACTACTGATTTGCCAATATAGATACACTCCACCACCAATAAGGGCTGCTGCAGTCACGGTGGTTACAATTAGAATAAGTATCCAGTCGACAAAGGCATTCCTACCAATTTCTTTGAGCGCACTCCCTGCTGAGAGGTGTGGTACTCGTATAAATTTTTTCTTGAAAAGGTTTGTCATGTTTTTATTTTTCTGCTTTCTTGGTCAGTGCTTCGATAGTCAACGAAAGATGCCATGTGCGACCTGATGTTATCTTCTTGTTGGAATTCTCGAGATCACCTGAGGTGTAGAGGCGAATACCATCCAACATAACACCGAGTGGTAAGTTTTCTATAAGCATTAATGCATTCATAATACCTGACCACGATCCGTCGATATCAACCTTGGCTTTGATATGTCCCTCGTCACTAACTATCGAAGAAATTTCAAGTTCGGTTAGTGAATCCGTACCGACTTTTTCAATTCTCTCTATAAAATCAACAGCTGTTTCTTGGGGTATGAAAAAGGAAGAAAGCATCTCGCGGTTGTCCAATGTGTCTTTGTGTATATCAGTCAATTTCTGTTCATTCTGTCTCTTGACACTTTCATTGGCAACTTCATAAGTAGCATTGATGTAATGCTCCGCTTGCAAGACTGTCTTCTTATAAAGAAAAAAATATCCAAAAGAAGTGCAGATGACGGAGCACAACGCGAAAAGTATCAGTACGTAATGTCGTTGGTTTATTTTCATGGTGTCAGGATAATGAGCTTAAGAGTAAATGAGATATCCTTACTCTTTGCCAGATCAGAAATTGGCAAATCTATTTTCGAGATAAGGGGGTTCTGCTCAAGGCTTTTTTTGAAATTAACCAGTGAGTCTCTCGTCAAAGCCTTTCCTTGAACAATAACATCGAGTGAAGATGACGCTGTCTCCTTTGAAAGACCGAGCTGAAAGGAATTTACAGAAACCTGGGTGGGCTTTCGCAGGATAATTTCTGAAATTATTTGAGAGAACTCAGTGTTGTCTTGGTGTTTTTTAAGTTCGTCCATCAACACTTGTGCGGACGCAAGATCTGTTATGACGACATCTGTTCCCCTTTCTTTTCTATTCTCCTGTAGTGTCTGTAGACTCCTCAGCGCTTCCTTTTCTTGCGTATAAGAAAAAATATATGCTGGTATCAATGAACCAATACCTACGAGGATACCGCACGAAATGAAAAAGGCTGCAACAATAAAAAGCCTCGTCCTGTATTCTTTTTTTAGGGACTTTATTTCTTTATCTGGTAAAAGTGTGTAGTGAATCATACTTCAATAAGATTAAGGCAACGCAAGGCCAGCAGCAATGGCGTAATCGAGAGAATCCTCAAAAGTCACTGCCGGAACATAATGATCACCAGAAAAAGCATTCTGCCAAACATGTGCAACCTGGAGTTGAATGTTTGGATTCGGAGAAATATGTGAAATCTGACTTATAGCCGCAGCGTCATGGCCAGAAATGATAATTGATTTGATAGGTTGACCTTCTCCATGCTCTGACCAATAGGTATATACCCTTTCGATTTCGTGTCGTAATGAAAATATATCATCAGACGTATCAGTAACATTCTTGTTGCGTATAAGTTCCCCACCCCAAGGCACAGTCGAAGTGAAGCACAGTACGCCACCCGATACCACATAAAGTCCAGTCTTCTTGTTCATAACATTTACGATGAGCTGAGTCTCTTTGCTATCACGAGGAACAACAGCACGAGCAATTGCCTTAGCTTGAATCTCAAAAGAGACAACGGTGAGGCCGGCCGCTTGGAAAGCGTTCAGATAGCTATGCACAAGTTCACGAGGTGTTACAGAAACACTCACCATGGTTTTGCTTTCGTTATTCATCGCATCAGGAAGAAGATCAAAAAAGAAAATCGCATCGGCTGGTGAAAGGGGTACATTTTCTTCAAGTTTAAATTCGATGTTCTGACGAATTTGATCCTCATTTGTATCTGGGACTTCAGTCTTGAAAAGATACATCCTCTCTTCGGGAAGTGAAGCCTTAACTGTAGTAATTTTTAATTCCTGGGCAAGAGAAGTCAATTCCTGAACAAGAGCCTTCTCGTCTTTTATGTATCCAGAATCAACTATTCCAGGCTTGAGGATTCGAGTACCATAACGATGAAGTGTGTATCCGTGGTGACCCTGAGAATATTCAATACAGCGAATAGCGTCATCGGAAATATCAACACCGGCATACGGGATATTGAGATATTTCGGTGGAGGAAATAGTTTAAAGAAAGTTTTAGTAAACATACGAATGTTTACCCGATATTATACCATAGGATTTTTCGTCTTCTTATGCTTTATAAACTCTATAGCTGGCGGAATGAACGAGGCAAGGATAATTACAATAATGATTGGAGTAAGGTAATGTTCGGCGTTTGGAATGCTATTCCCAAGAATGTATCCGAGGCCAAGCATCCCCCATGTCCAGATGAAACCTCCAATAATATTAAATCGGATAAAAGTCTTATATTCCATTCCTGCAACACCAGCAACTATCGGTGCAAATGTTCTCACAATAGGAATAAATCGGGCAAAAATGATGGTCTTCTTTCCATGTTTCTCATAAAAAGCCCTCGCTGTTTCTATATGCCTCTTACGAAAAAAGAATGAATCTTCTCTCGAAAAAATCATCGGCCCCGTCTTCTTTCCAAACGAATATCCAACACTATCCCCCGCCACAGCAGCTATAAAGCATAAAATAAGAAGTCCCCAGATCGAGATTAAACCCTGAGAGGCAAGAAAACCTGCAGTAAAAAGCAATGAATCTCCTGGAAAAAAGAATCCAAAAAACAATCCAGACTCAGCAAAAACAATAAGAACGACACCAAGGAGTCCTAGTGTCTTTATAATAGCGAGCGGATCAAGTAAGTCTTGAAATGACATTTATTTCGCCTTAGTACCGGGTGGAATAGTTGAGTTAGGTTCAAGAAGTGAAAAACCTCCTTCAGGAGTTGATACTGCAAGAATCATACCCTGACTCTCAAGTCCACGTATTGTACGTGGTTCAAGGTTTGCGACAAACATAACAGTCCTTCCTACAAGCGTCTGAGGATCAGGAAAATACATTGAAATTCCTGAAAGAATCTGGCGATATTTCGGAGTCACTGTCTTGTTCCCGGCTTCATCAACGACTTCAGTGGTTTCAGCCATATCGACAGAAAGCTTGAGAAGCTTATCGGTATCAGGAACTTTTTCTGCAGAAAGAATCTTACCTGCTCGTAATTCTATTTTTGAAAAATCATCGATTGAAATCATAGTAGCGTTATATTACCCTTTCGCCCTCTGCTTATCAAGAAAACTCTGGAGTATGAGGGCTGCTGCTGAAGCATCAAGCATGTCAGTCTTTCCCTGGAATCTTTCTGCATTGTGACTCGTCATGAATTCCGGTTCGAGATGTACAGTGAATCCTTCTTTTTCCAAATCCATTTTAAAGTTGAGGCTTTCGGGCAAAATCGTATTAGCTTCTCCCTTATAATTTTTTGATTCTCCCATTACCACCACCTTCGTGCCGTTTTCGTTTGCTATATCAACCACTTCTTTAATCAGTTTTTTTGAGTTATTCAATGTTATCAGAGGCAATGCGAACTCCCCTGCTTCATCAGAACAGGCTACACCCACACGCTTGGATCCATAATCAATACCGAGGATTCTCATGAGCTTATCTTATGGTATTTTTATTAAATTGTCTTGTGGTATACTGGATGAGTGAAAGAAAAATATATAAGAAAACCAAATACTGAATGTGTAGTGTGCAAAAAACTAATTTATAAAAGACCATCTCAAATACACAGCAATAACGGCAAAGTCTTTTGCAGCACCCTCTGTTATGGAGTTTCCTGTCGAAAGGAGACGCCCTGTTTAGTTTGTGGAAAATTGATTCTGGCAGGCCTACACAAGAAAACCTGCAGCAGAGCTTGTTCAAACAAAAACAGAGCTGGCATTATTTATAAAGTAAAAAAGTCTAATAGTGAAATTAAATCTCAAGAAATCCTTAAGGTCAGACTCTTAAAAATACGAGGTCTAAATTGTGAGAGATGTAGCTATAAAAAATACGAGATATTACATATTCATCATAAGGACAGAGATAGGTCCAACAACAATTTAAATAATCTTGAGTTAATCTGCCCGAATTGTCATTTTGAGGAGCATTATTCAGAAAAAAGCTGGTTAAAGCGAATTTTTTGAAACTTGAAAATAATGCGCTAGTATGAGAATATGAGAAATGTTCGGGTTTTAGTGCCTGAAATAGAGGGATAGGTGGCTGAGTGGTCTAAAGCAACAGTCTTGAAAACTGTCGTCCGCGCAAGTGGACCGTGAGTTCGAATCTCACCCTATCCGCCAGTGAGTTGATAACTCTTTATTTTAACTTCCAGAAATTGGGTATATAATTCGGTGTATGAAAAAATCATTTTTTATTTGGGCAGCAATAGTTTTGCTTGCAATAAGCATCTTAGGAGAAGCTTATGTTCTCTTCTTAACAAGTGCCCCAATTTATGAGTACGTAATGAATATCATTACAATCATTATTTATTCAGTATTGTTGGTAAAGTTGTTTAAATTACACAAAGACGTAGTGAGGTGGATTCATGCAGCTTTTATTTGGACAGGTATTGGAATGATTTACAATATAATAAATACGATTGATGCACAGGGCTCAATGCAGGCGATGCTCATAACTAATATTCTTTTCTGGGCAATCTTTATTGTTCTTTGGGTTTACTTCACCAAACATGTAAAGAAAGTTCTGTCTTCAAGACTTTCCAATTAACAGTTCTGAACGCATCTAACCACTCCTGCAGAAATAAAAAACTTTCGTTTAAGGAGTTGGAGGAACGTACGGGCATTCACTACTAGAAACACCCAGCTCAACCCTCCCCTGTCTTTTATCTATACCATCAGGATCAAATCCACCATCATTTAATGTAAGTGCTGATTGTGCTCCCGACCAATAAAAATCAATAAAATAACCTTTGTAGACCTTGACGCAACCCACAAAAGAACCATCTGCACTATTCATGATTCTATTTATTGTTGGACTCGTTTCAGTGCCACGCAAATAAATATACTCCTGGGTACCGAAAATTGAGTTGTAACCTGGTACGGGCATCTGAGGAAGATAGGGTTCGAGCATTTCTCCCAAACTACCCGCACCGGACCATGATTGTGTATTGCTTGTCTTAGCAACCTCGATGTTAGGCCAATCAGCATGATCCTCATAATAAAGTTGAAGTGCAATTTCGAGAGTCCTAGCATCAATCGCTGCCTTTGCATAAAATGCCCTTCTCCGGGCATCTGAAATAGCTCCCAAAAGAATACTTGAAAGGAGTCCAATTATTGAAATCACAACAAGAAGTTCAATGAGTGTGAAGCCTTGTAAAAAGTGCGTACGAGAGGATACCATGACCTTTATTCTAGCACAGCCTTGATGACACGTGATATAATATTCTCCATGCAACCCCTCATCTCATGGGAAGCTCCCGATCACTTGTACACCGACAAGAGCAACGACTGGTATTGGTCAGTTGGCATCATTACTATTACCGCAGCGGCACTTGCTTTCATTTTTAATAATATTATCTTCGGGATTTTTATCGTCGTCGCGGCTTTTGCATTGATTGTTCATGCATCAAAAAAACCAAAAATAGTTCGGTGTGAAATAAACGACCGCGGGATCGTCCTTGATAACATCCTCTACCCTTTTCTTTCCCTTGAATCATTCTGGATCGATGCTCATGACGAGCCTCCAAGAATACTTGTAAGATCGCACAAGACATTCATGCCGTTTATAACTATATATATTGAAGAAGTGGACCCAGAAAAAGTCCGTGAAATTCTTTTGAATTACATCGCTGAGACAGAGCACCATGAGCCTCTCGCTCAAAAATTACTGGAGAAATTTGGATTCTAGCCGAAATATGCTAGGCTGTTTCGTATCGCTCTCATCGTTCAATGGATAGGACTCAACTTTGCGGAAGTTGTAATGTAGGTTCGATTCCTACTGAGAGCACAAGTGAGAACATTGAGAAACAGACGAATCTGTTTCGAAAAGGGCGAACGCAGTGACTCAGTACTTACCAATGCTGAGAGCACAAAATTAAAAGAAGGCGAGACAAATGTCTCGCCTTCTTGGCGACCGTGGCTTCAAAAACCGAGTAACGAATGCCGGCTGAAGCGTGACTGTAGTACCTTCGGTGCTGGCGCGACTGGTTGCTCTGGAGGTTTCCAGGTACCCGCTTGCTACTCGATTAGAAAGCTATCAAATACCGGTTAAAATTGCAAAAGTAAAACCGCGATCAACCCTGATCGCGGTCCTAGTGAAAACTTTCTGATTATTTTTTCTGCCGGATACGGCTCGCAAACAGCAGCGCCCCGAAACCAATCGCTGTAATTGAGGGTTCTGGAACAAGTGCCGTCTGTGCTCTTTGAAGCAAACTGTCACCAAGGTTCGTATCCTCAATGTTCCACGTAAACCTCATGAACATGTGTCCGCTCGGCATGCCCCATTCAGCGGCACCATGCTGATACCCGATGACATCAAACGAGGTAGGTAACGAAGTTGTGTTATCGTACGTTGCGCTCAAAACCTCGAAGTAGCTATCGGGTAGAAGATGACTGTAACCCCTCCCAAGAAATGTCAGCGACATCCGAGGGCCACTCGCTTCGAAATCAGTCCAGGTTGTGAGATTCTCGTATTTCCCTGGAGCAAACATATGCCCGCCCGAAGCGAACATACCGGTCGCATACACGCCATTCGCGGTATGCATCATCATTTCTGATTGCCTGTTACCGAATGGCAATGGGCCGAGAATGGCAGGATTCTGGATGACAAGGCTGTTCATTACATATTCGCCATCCCAGCTTACACTGAAAACCTCAAACCGGTTAATGAGTCCAGCATGGGTTGTGTAGCTCGCCATAAAGCCGAACAGAAGCGCGACGAGTGTTATCTTTTTGTGAATGTTCATTTGAACCTTTCGTAGACTGAATGTGGCTGCCGTTGATATGAATCTCGGGCTTTTTGTTGTTGTGCCACGCAAAACTAACTGAAAACGACTGTGCAGTATTATACATAAAAAAGGTATTTTGTCAATACCTCTCTTCCCTGACCTTTATTCTTATTGTACAAACAAAAAACCCGGGATTACCCGAGTTTCTTTGCTGCTGCCATGATTCGAGATTTGAATCGTGCTGCTGTATTTGCTTTTATAAACTTTCTTTTCGCTGCCTTGTCCAATGCCTTGTAGAGAGATGGGATGAGCGCCTTTGCTTCCTTCGCCTTCTTTTCAGAGACGAGCTTTCGGAATTTCTTGAGAGGAACGTCGATAGCCGCCTTCGTTCGGAGGTTATATACTCGCTTCTTTTCCCCTGCGCGGAGCGCTTTCTTTGCTGATGAAGTTATTGCCATATATGTTGTATGTATGAACAAACTAACATAAGCCTTTAAAAAAGACAAGGTTTCAGCTATGATAGACCTATGATATCCCGTCTAACAGGCTCAATTGTTCATGTAGACCCTAAATATATAGTGGTGGACGTCCAGGGCGTCGGCTATAAGGTGGCAACAACTGTGGACATCATGACGAAGCTCAATAAGGAACAGGGTCCTGTCACCCTTTGGACATACCTCGCTGTCCGCGAAACAGCCCTCGATCTCTATGGTTTTCTTTCCCTTTCCGAACTCAGCTTCTTCGAACTACTTATTACAATCTCTGGAATCGGTCCTAAGACCGCCCTCGGAATCCTTAACTCCGCCTCAGTGGAAGCTCTCGAGACGGCAGTCCAGACTGGGGATACATCTCATATAGTGAAAGTATCTGGAATCGGAAAAAAGGTGGCAGAGAAAATCGTGCTTGAGTTGAAAGATAAAGTAGAAAAAGTTACCCACACCCCTGAAGCAAAAACTGCAATGCGAGGAGAAGCTGACGCTCTCGAAGCTCTCAAATCTCTAGGCTACACGCAAAATGAAGCTCGCGATGCATTGAAAGAATTGCCGAAGACTATTACAAAAACGAACGAAAAAATTAAAGAAGCTTTAAAAATACTCGGTAAGTAACCTTTATTATTTTACTGCGTATACGAGATATCCGGCGGTCGTAGACCCTTTGTCTCTCCGCAAAATCTTATCAAAAAATACCGCACACCTATCAAGGCCGAATTTCCTAAAAGATTGAATTGGAAAGAAAGCAGCTAGAGCATGGAAATATCCGCCCGTCTTTATGATTTCAACCTTAGAAAAATCCCTGAACATATAACTAAGGCTATCATCAAAAAATCGCCAGTAGTCTCCATAGCCAGGCTTTCCTCCATATCCTTTATTCCCGTGGTAGGGATAAATTGAAGGAACCTGAATAAGTGCTACACCTCCCTTTCGAAGAATTCTATGCATTTCATTCGCCGCTCGTATCGGATCAACCACATGTTCAAGAACTGCATTGCAAATAATTCCATCGACGCTTTCTGATTCGGTAGACATGTCATGTATATCACCCTCAATATCCGCTCCCATGCCAGGAATATCGAAAGATTTATAATTATTTAAAAAGAGATGTTTATACTTGCCGAGGCCTTTTTGAAAGCCGGATCCTCCCCCAATATCCAAAACGCTTTTCTTCTGAGATATCTCTCGTATCTTTTCATCCAAAAAAATATCCCATGAGTTCATCGTCATATTCTAATCTATTTAAAGGAAAACGGAAGGAGTATGAATTTGACAAATCTGTATAAATGATATACTATATTAATAGTCACACCTCTCATAACGAGCATGTTTTGCATGTTCTGACCTGCTAAGTCAGAAAGGAAATTCGGTCATCGTCAATTACTATGAAAACTGTTAAATCCACCCTCCTGCTGGTATTGGTCTGCCTTATTACTTCAGTCTGTGCTGGCGCTTCTCAGAGCCACATCATTCTGCCCGTAACTCAAGGTGGCCAAAACTTTTTTGGAGAATTCGCACTCGACGGCTCGCTCGTCCGAAACCTTGGAAGTTATCCGGGTGGCACGCGGGACTATGTCCCCGATGAGCAAGGAAATCTGCACACCTACACTGGGACCTTCAACCCCAGCATGATGAGCCAAAATAACGGCTCGTGGACATCTCAAACTTATGCGGGCTGGAGTACGGTCAATAATTTGAGCTATGGCGGCATCGCCGTTCTCGGAAATTCAGTCTACGTAACGGATATGTGGACTGCGTATGATGGTAATCCCCAAGGAATAGTGCGCTTTTCCAAAAATGGCGGCGCGCCTGTACGGTTCGCAACATCGATCGAACCGATTGATGTTGCCACAGAAGGATCGTATGTGTATGCACTCTCTGGAAATTACTGGAACAGTCTCTCGGTATACAATCCGGCGGACTTGAGCTTCATGCGAAACATCCCGTTGGTTGGAACCGACGTACGCTCAATCGCTGTGAAGAAAAACGGCGAATTGTTTACGGCAGATTGGAGCGGAAATATCTGCCATCTCAGTTCAACGGGTCAGTTGCTGGATACGCTGACCATTCCCGGAATGACATTCTCGGATATCAATCTGGACGAGGAGACTGGTAGCATTGTCCTTGGAACAGGTTTCGGTCGGGGTATCTTTCTCACCGACGAAAACTTGGATTCATATCGGCAATTTACTGCCAGCGATCCGTCGTTAGGATTTCCAACTGAATTTGCGAGTTTCCAAGTTGTGCCTGAACCGTCTATCTTGGCCTTCACCGGCCTGGGATTGATGTGCGCGATGGTACGCAAACGGAAGTAATGTTCACTTTTTCAATAGACCGGTGGCTCAAGTGAGTCACCGGTTTTCTTATTCTTCAAATAAAAAATGCCTTGCTGAATATAAAAAATAGTCCATAATTGAGGAATGCTCGACAAAATACTCAACAAAATCCGCCCTTATATCCCCACAAAGCTGTTTAAATTCCTCCAGCCACCCTACCATTATTCCCTTGCCCTTTTAGCAGCACTCATTTATAGATTTCCTTCTCGTAAAATAAAAGTCATCGGTGTGACAGGAACAAAAGGTAAAAGCACGACGACTGAAATCATCAACGCTCTCCTTGAGGAAGCTGGTTACACAACAGCCCTTTCAAATACGATTAGATATAAAATAGGTGAAAACTCTGTAGATAATAAATTCAAGATGTCGATGCCTGGAAGATTCTTTGTGCAGAGACTCATTAGAAAAGCAGTTTCATCAAAGTGTGACTATATCATCCTGGAAATGACATCTCAGGGTACGCTTCAATTCCGTCATAAATTTATTCACCTTGATGCTTTTGTGTTTACCAATCTCTCACCTGAACATATTGATTCTCACGGATCATACGAAAAATACGTTGCGGCAAAAGTAAAAATCGCAGACGAAATGATGAAGTCAAAAAAAGCCAACAGAATCATTATTGCTAATGCAGATGATAAGGAATCAGTACGTTTCCTTGCGTGCCCCTCAGAAGTAAAGGCGACCTTCAGCACAAAAGATGCAGAACCTTTTGAAATCAAAAAAGAAGGTATTGATTTTACACTTGGGGCAAAGACGGTGCACTCTCCCCTATCAGGCCTTTTCAATCTGTATAATCTCCTCGCGGCGATTGCTTGCATAAGAAATTTCGGTGTTTCTGATGATGTAATGGTTCGGGCTATAGAAAAATTTGAAGGAGTGAAAGGTAGGGTTGAAAAAATAAAAGCAGGCCAGGATTTCAATGTCGTTGTCGACTACGCACACACACCAGACTCTCTTGAAAAACTTTATCAAGTATTCAATAGTTCAAGAAATATCTGCGTACTTGGTGGAACTGGAGGTGGCCGTGATAACTGGAAGAGGAAAGAAATGGGACGAATTGCAGATATGTATTGTGATGAAGTTATTCTTACAGATGAAGATCCATATGACGAAGATCCCAATCAAATAGTTAAAGATGTCGCCGAAGGAGTTACAGGAAAAACCCCAAAGATAATCATGGATCGTCGCGCCGCCATAGCTGAAGCAATTAAAAGTGCAAAAACCGGTGACAGTGTCCTTATAACAGGAAAAGGTACCGATCCCTACATCATGGGTCCAAACGGAACAAAGACACCTTGGAGTGACGCACGGATTGCAAAAGAAGAACTCGAAAAAATTACTTCAACTGCACAGAATAGCGCTCATTAAGAACCTTTCTTGTTTCTGATCCAACTCTCTCGCCATTACCATCAATGCCATACTTTTTCTGGAACTCTGCGAGTGCACTTATTGTACATGGGCCAAATTTCCCTGAACGAGGACAATCATTTTTTGTTTTTGCTTGTGGTGGATACGTCCCCTCGAGCAAGAGTGCAGACTGTAACGCAAGCACGTCGCTTTTATTTGAATCTTTCGTTGTGATATCACCCGTCCAATTATAAGGAAGCATCAAGGTGTCATATGCGAGAGAAAAATCATTTCCGCTTCCAAAAAAATCTTGAAGTCCTAGATATGTCTGGAACGCCAAATCTCTTAGAGTAGAATCACGCACAGTCGCGTCGGCGAATTGTGGTTCATATATATATCCGTACTCGATAAGCATACTTGGTACATCAAGCGTATTATAAGAACCGATAGCGATAAGATCCTGCTCCTCAACTATTCCCGATTCCTCTGGAGGGTAATCACTTACAGCGTTGTATTTTGCAAGTCTTTTAAAGATAGAATCCGCGATTGCGCTTGTAGTTGTACTGTTGGCATATTGCTTTTCAGGAACGTAAATAGCAAAACCAGAATATTTTCCCGGCTCAGAGGCATTCCTTCGTGGATAATCATTGAAATGGATGTGAATAGCAATATCAATTTGGTTCTCATTCGACCATTTATTGATTCCATAAAGTCGAAGTGCGACATCCCGCCGTGCGCTGTTGTGGATCAAACCATCTTCAATCCTCTTTACTGTCCCGCTATTTACGAGTTGTAATGTTTCGCTTTTTCTCTCTTCAAAGAAAGTCATAATTTCGCTCCAGTGGGTATTGAAATAATTCGCAAGTGTTGGGTGCCAATTGAACTTATCACGAACC
>JAUPUH010000064.1 GCA_030917665.1 Patescibacteria group bacterium
AAAGATCGACTGAAACGGAATTCATAGAATCAATAGGTTGGAGCAAATTTACCTTTTTTCAATAACGATAATTTCAGCAAGCTTTTCTTTTACATGATTCTATTATTTTGTTGAAAACTAGATGTCATTTAAGTAAACATACGTGTTAGGATTACCCTATGAATAACATATTAAAACTCATCATAGCGCTAGTTGTGTCCCAACTTGCAGGTATTATTGGTTCAATATTTACTTATCCATCAGTCACCGGATGGTACGCTACAATCAACAGACCAGAATTCGCACCACCAAACTGGGTATTTGGTCCGGTATGGACTACTCTCTTTATACTTATGGGAATCGCAGCATTCCTTGTGTGGAAAAAAGGACTCGATCGAAAAGATGTAAAGATTGCTCTCGGTATATTCATCGGACAACTTATACTAAACACGCTTTGGTCAATCATATTCTTTAGTCTGCAGTCACCAGGTGCAGCATTCTTTGAAATGATTTTCCTATGGCTCGCCATCTTTGCAACAATCATTGCTTTCGCAAAAATATCAAAGCCAGCTGCATGGCTTCTTCTGCCCTATATTCTTTGGGTAAGTTTTGCAGGTTTCCTTAATTATTCTATTTGGATGCTCAATTAAAAAAATAATATAAACTCCATGAAAGGCTACGTAAAAAATATTGAGAAGTTATCTCTTGAGAACAATAACTTTCGACATGTGCTTTATACCGACAAAAATAGCCAGCTCGTTCTCATGTCGCTTCTTCCAAACGAAGAGATTGGTGAGGAAATTCACGATGTTGATCAATTTTTGAGAGTCGAAAAGGGCTCCGGGACAGCAATTCTAAATGACGTTCCACATACAATATCCGATGGTAGCGTCATTCTTGTTCCTATGGGAACAAAACACAATGTTATTAATAGTAATAGCGGGGATATGAAGCTTTATACTCTCTACATGCCTCCTCACCATCGTGATGGAGTAATACACAAAACTAAAGCGGAAGCGGAATCTGACACAGAGCATTTCGACGGAAAGACTACCGAGTAGTGTTTGACTTTTTGCATTAAAAGAATAGATTATGTACTAGCGAACAATGATGTGTCACTGCGTCATAACTGCACCAAACATTCAGTGACTGATCATCAAACTGGAGGTAATAATGAACGGTAGACCTGAAAAGCATATGGATGATGCGCTCATCGCACATGCCACGCAAACAACCCACATGGAAATCAAGGTGGTAATACCGGGCGGAGGTTCACGGACACTCCACGCTCGTAGCGTCAGGGTGGTCGACGTAGGGATTCCTACGGTTGATCTGCTGTCACCTGAAAGCACCCGACAGAACGGCAGCCTCTCCACGACGGCTGTGGCAGAGTTTGATGAGGCACTCAAAAAACTCGTGAAGCGTGGGACTAAATTCTACACCATGCTGAGGCCCAATTGGGCTCTTCCCGCAGTCCTGTGGGAACTTGAATAGATGGGAGGATTCAATCTGCACACTTCTCACCCGTCATGAACACAAAAGCCTGTCGTTCACGATGGGTTTTTGTTTACCTAGACAATGTCTATTTTTTATGTTAATATTTTAATGAATTGCATTGCGACGATGTCGTAAAGCCCCTGCCGTATGGGATATATGGTAATGCACCTTGGACAAATCGTTATGAGTAAAAAATCAAAGGACGCCGCTTCTGGCGGCTTCAAAACAAAGACACGGAAATTGCAGCAAAGCATCAACCAAGTCGGGCGGGAACTTTCAGCCCTCACAAAGCGCGAAAAGAAATCGTGCCGCGTGTGGGCAAGCGGCTACCACAAATTCATGAAATCGGCGGACCAGCTCGCAGATCTGAAGGTGCACAAAACACAAAAAGAGAGCCGGCTGCGAGCTGTGATCAAGGCTTGGTCAACTGAAACTGTGCGTCTGACGAAAGAACGTGACAAGTGCCGTGAATTACTCCAGGCCAAGAAGGCTGAGTTGGCAGGCCTCGAAGCAAAACTCGCGATGCTCAAAGAACAAGAGCAGAACGAGATCAAGAACGTGGATGAAATCGTGACGCAAGTCTTCGATCTCAACGCCACTGTCGTCCGAGCATCGAATTCGCGCTTGGAGTGCCTTAATCGGCACGTGTTCCCTCGTCTCTGGACTGATGAAGGTGGTATGCGCAGTCAGGTCAGCTTCATAAGCTCCGACGGATTGCAAAAAGTCGTTGCGATGGTGAATACCATGACCCTCGTTAAAGGCGAATTCGCCGAGGAAGCGTTGCGGCTCATCCAGGGTTTCTTTGATCGCTTTCAAACCACCACGAAGGTCAGCAGCGATATGCAGCCCATCTTCGAACTTACGCGGCAGCTTCTCGTGCTGAAAACGAACTTCAAGGTTGGACCTGACCTTTACCGGTTCATTTCCATGGAACTTGATGCCAGCACTCTTCCCGAGCTCGCTCGTGCACAAACACTGCTTCGGCAGAGCATTCGGTCGGAAAAGACCAACTCCTACATCCGAATGTACGCACGTACGAATCGGAATGCGAACTGGGAGGTCGTTCCCCAATCATAATCGGATTATTTCGCACAAATGCCACCAACTTTCGTTGGTGGCATTTTTTACATAAATTGACAGAATACAAATCCGCGATAGTATTCTTCACTGAAGGAGAACTGTACTGTGCTGAAGATAATCTTTATTTTGATAGTTATCCGGATGTTAATGTATTTCGTGAAGTATCTTTTTTTCAATGTTACCGTCACCCCCGAGGAATGCTTACATGCTTTGGACCCGGTGAAATGGCGAACTCTCGAAGAAATCATAGCTGAGCTCGAGATACTTAAAAGGGGCAAGTTACGGGCTTATGAGGTCAATGTACCTCTTGAGAAACTTGTCGAGCAGGGTGTTGTAGAAAGAAAATTGACGCCCAAAATGCCTCCTGTACTTTACTACCGGAGCAAGGGTGATCGCACCCCCAGAAAACCTCGTCCCGAGAGGAAAATCAGGTGGTGGCGTCTTCTACCCCAACCCGCATAAACAACCAATCCGTGAGTTATTTCAAACAACGCCACCCAAAAGGAGGCGTTGAATTTTTTATCAAATCACTGCTATAATGCCGACATGAAGATTAAAATCCCCCATTTCACTACCAAGGACAAAATTATAATAACAGGAACTATAGCCTTTTTTATTGGCATAAATTATTGGGCGTACTATACTACGAACCTCTATACTGAACTTAAGGATACAAGAAGCGAATTTGCAGTAAGTACAAGTACGCTCAATACCACGATTAAGGAGCTCGAGGAAAAGCTCGCTGATTCAAAAAAAGAAAATGAAAATCTTTCTGATGTATTGAGTGATGAACAAAAGAAAACTGTTGAGCTCGAGCGCGAACGAAGAAGGAATGAGAAGAAGATTAATACACTTACCAAGCTTACAACCATCGACCCAGAGCTTCTCAAGAAATACTCGAAGGTATATTTCTTGAGCGAAAATTATGTTCCAGCAAAACTTGATACAATAGGCACCAATTTCCTAGTTGATCCGACAAAAGACATTCAAATTCTTGATGGTGTATCCTCATATCTTATCGACATGCTTGAAGATGCAAAAAGGGCTGGGGTTGATCTCAAGGTACTCTCTGGGTATAGATCATTTGATTATCAAAAGACTTTGAAATCACAGTATAAGGTTGTGTATGGGGCAGGAACAGCAAACCAATTCTCTGCAGAACAAGGGTATTCTGAGCATCAGCTTGGTACAGCGGTCGATTTCACAACAACCGCCCTTAGAAGCGCCGAAACTACATTTGACCAAACAGCAGCGTATGCTTGGCTTGCAAAAAACGCGTACAAGTACGGGTTCATTATTTCTTATCCAAAAGGAAACTTGTATTACCAGTATGAACCATGGCATTGGAGATTTGTTGGTGTCGACCTTGCTGAAGATATGCACGATGATGGAAAACAATTCTACGAACTCGATCAGCGAGACATCGATGAGTACCTTGTAAAATTCTTCGATTAGTAAACAAAAAAACAGAGGTCGTGAGCCTCTGTTTTTTATTTAATATATGTTGCAATTACTGGGCAAGTGTTTGAAAGAAATTACCTGTCAATACTCCCCTGTTACCTGCTGCATCTGTACTATTAATCGTATAATAGTACTGCGTACTTGTTGCAAGATTATCTAACGTCACATCATGGTAATAAACTTGGGATGATGAGCTGATCGTCGGAGTTTCTGAAGTATTTATGGATGAATTTGTACTAATCCATACCTTGCTGTCTGAGGGTTCATTGGTAATCCATACGAGGCGCGTTGAGGTGGCTTTCAAACCAACTACTGTTGCGTACGTTATATTAGGAGCAATAACGTCCTGTTCTGGAGCAGATGGAATTGAAGTTGTCTTAAAATTCAAGACGGATGAATCCTTCGTGTTGCCGTTTGCATCACGCGCTGTTACAACATAGTAATATGTAGTATTTGGTGTAAGTCCAGATAGAGTCACTTTATGATTTAATATAAGTGAACCGTCTGCTACGGTTGAACTTGATGAAGTAATACTAGAATTCGTTCCATATTTCACACTTCCAGTTGTCGATTCATTTGTCTTCCAAGATACCGTTGCAGTAGAAGTTGCCTTAGAAACTCTGATGTCTGAAATCCTTGGCGCAACTGTATCACGTGTTGTGGTTGCAGTTGTAGTTCCGTTTCTGTTATCGCACTTTATTAATCTATTGAAAAGACCCTGAGGAAGTTCTTTTCCGTTCCCGAGTCGCTTATCTATTTCCCAATTGCGTATGATGCCCCATGGTAAACATTTCCTATCATGCTTCTTTGAATCCTTTTTCCTCTTATCATCGTCATCCTTTTTATTGTCATCATCACCCTTAGATCTTTCACTCTTTCCTTTTGAGTCAGATTTTGAATCATTATGTGCAGATGCAAGAAGTGGTTGTACTGATGTCGCAAGTAGTGCCAACATGAATACGAATCCAGCGAACTTTAAAAGTTTTTGATTTTTCATTGTGATATGTAGGAGTTAAATTGATAATATCAGCCTACATATCCAACGACGTTTGAAAAAGCAGTACGTTACAGCAAAATGCTAACGATCCTCACGAGAACGATTATTCTTTTTGATGTCAAGTTTTTTGACAATATCCTCATGTCTTTCAAAGACTTTTCTAAGATCAGAGTCACGATCATCGTCGTTATCATTATCATCATTGTCATCTGAATTTCGTGCTTTTCTAGAATCGTCCCTTGAATCTCGATCCTCCTTATCATCACTATTATCGTCATCATCTATATCCTGACGCACATTCATCTTTGCACTCATCATTTCAGTGGCTTGTGGTGCACTAAACGTACCCATGAGTTGTATTGATTCCTCGTTCTTTTTACTTTCCCTAACTATCTTCACCTTTGCAAGAGCTTGTTCAGCCTTATCTGCCTGCTTCTCAATTTCCTCTTTTGCAATCTTTTTTGTTCTTTCTTCGAATTCCTCCTCCCTATCAAGCCTTTCAGCTTCCTGCAACCGACGTTCAACAAGTTTTGTTTCGTACTCAGCCTGAGGTTCTGGTTCTGATGCAACAAAGACTCTTTCAACTCGCTCAGTTACTTTTGTTTTTACAGGATAAAACAAATCACCTGGCAAAGCTTGTTCTGCTGCAAAGACAACGGTACTACCGAGAGACAGTGTTATGAAAAGTGCTGCATAACCGACTTTGAATTGGTGTGACCACAAAAGCCCATACCAATTTGTAGATGATGTGGTATGTGATGGGGCACCAATATGATCAAGAAGGTGCTTTTTGATTTCAGTCTTGTGTTTCTCACCCAAACTGACTTCCTTCATTGATTTTAAAATTGTAACTATATCTTTTTTCATGATGTTTTCATTAAATCCTTCAGTCTTTCAAGCGCCCGGTGGATTCTTACCGAGACAGTATTTTCTCTTTCATTAAGGATTTCTGCGATGTCTTTAGGTGACAAATCTTCTACAAATCTCCAAAGAATTAGGTTTTGCTCATCTTGAGAAATCTGCGGCAATAGCCTTAAAACATTCTTAAACTCGGCAGTCTGTTCGATATTCTCGCCACGAGAATCTGAGGGTTCAAAACCTGCATCTATGAGATTATCAAGTGATTCGGCCTTCTTCTTTCTATACCAATCAATAGCAAGATTTCCAGCTATACGGTAGAGCAACGCCTTAGGATTCTCAACGTTCTGACCATCTTTCATATATGTCCAGAATTGCATAAATGCTTGCTGGGTCATATCCTGAGCTCGTTCTCGATCACTTACCTTGAAAAAGCAATGCCTGAAAATTGCGTCAGCATATGCCTCATAAATATCGATAAATGTCTTCTTTGTATCATTCAACTCCATAGACGTGTGGTTACCCCCAATATTACATCGAGTGCCCTTTCAATGCTATCTTTTTTCCATCTTCTCTACGAACATATCAAGAAGCTTTCCTGTATCAATTTCACGTTCCGCAAACTCTGAGCGAAGTATGATAATTGCAATCGGGTACGTCTGTGGGCCGATTTTTTGTTTAAAAAGAGATATCATGCTTTCTTTTGCCTCATCAGTCCTCCCTGTCTTGCCCCCAATAAAGCTTGAGTTCTTGGAATATGGATTTATATTAACGAAATGGTGCGACTGGTGATCAGATGTTGTTGCCATATCAAAATCAACCGTTCTCGATATCTTTAGAATGTCTTCTTCATGACTATACAGATATTGAGTCAGGGTAAAAAGATCTTTGGCGTTTGAAATGTTAAATGGACTCAATCCAGAAGCATCTCTGAATGAGGTTTTTTCAAGTCCAATTTCCTTAGCAAATGCATTCATCTCCTCCATGAAATTTTCGTAGCCAAAAGACTGAGCATACGCTTCTGCAGCATCATTACTCGACTCAAGAAGAAGTGGGTAGAGAAGTTCTTCGGTAGTAAATTTCTCGTCGAGTACGAGACGTCCTGCGTCTCCATATGCATCAAGCATCGGTTGAGTAATCACTATCTCCTTGTCCGAATCCATAAGATGCTGAACTACGAGTGCTGTATAAAGTTTACTGACAGAAGCTATTGGAAAAACGGAGCTGCTATTAAAATTAATATACACCTCTCCCGTCTCAAGATTACCAACAAGATATGATTCAGCAGATATGTACGGTCTCGGTCTTTTTTGTTCTATGGGTACTGCAACAGCAGCTATTGGTGTGGACGAGATGGTGCGTATTTCAAGTGATGGCTCTTTCATTAAGATACTTTCATCAACGTCAACAATACCCTTCTGCGTCTGCAGAACAGACCCATTGGTATGGGTCTGGGCAGCCTCTCTTATTTTTTCGTTACGAACAGCAATAGCAAAGAGTACCATTGCGCAGCAAGAAATGAGGAGGTATTTATTTTCATGCATTATCCTCTAAGTATAATACACATCCCCTCATCTCGTCACGGAGATGGTGGATATTTCTCCGTTACCACTTACTGTTATTCTTCCGTCACTATCCTGACTTATAGAATATCTAGTATTGTAACTTCCTGGGCTATCGAATTTTGCCAGGGTGTCAGAAGGATCGAAAGGAATAGCTGAAATATAATTTGGGACTATACAGGTATAGACATCATACTCACCTGAATTGCTCGACATTACGGTCGGTGCACTTGGTAGAGCTGTTACACCGCCACCACACTGAAGTATACCTTTGTTTTCTGCCATATTCTGGCCAACAGCATTCAATATCGCTGTGACATTGCTTACTCTTTGTGAATCACGTGCAAGCTTGAATTGACGAGCAGGGTTTATAGCCACCAACACGACTGCGGCCAGCACAGCTATTATTCCAATAACAACAAGGATTTCAATAAGTGTAAATCCTTTATTTCCCTTTTTTGTTTCTTTTTTTCTCAACATTGTTTTTATAATTATATTAATAATGAATTGAGTTTACAGAAATCAAATGAAGTGTAAGTGAAGTATGTTTCAATTCCGCATGAATTTTCGAGTACATCAGTCAATTGAAATTATTTCAAACCTATTGTCATATAACCTTACAACCGCTAACCTTTTCACATTTCCATTTTTAAAATTCCCGTGCGAATAAATAATCTTTAATCCCTCATTTTCCTCTACCGAATCTATAACACAATATAAATCTGGAATCTCGTATGGTTCAGAAATCTGATAGAAGTAGTCATTTGCCAGAGCAAGAATAGCCTGATCAATGCAATTATATGCATTGTAATGGTTCATAAGTCTATATTGTTTGCGTTGTGTCATATCAAAAAAATGTCCGATTTCGATTGATTGCATAAATGTAAAAGCAAGCAAAAGACTCGAAACCGTAATCACAAGTGTCAGTGCAACGAACCCATCTTTTAATTTATAGTTAGTCTTCATGATAATTCTCAATAAGCAGTTCATAATTCACTGGGGTAATAGCTGGCTGATTCATGCTGTTGTATACGAATGCAGTGGCTGATGAAAAAATACTCATCATAAGCAAAGAAAGCAGGCTTACATATATAATTATTTCAATAAGTGTGAATCCTTTATTCATATAATTTTAATAGCGATACCCCCTTAGAATCCCCGGTTGCGAAATATAATGCAAATCCATCACAAGACATTCTTACAGGATTTGTGCCGAGTGGAACATCAAAAATTAGTTTAGAAAAACCAGAACTCCAAACTTGAAGTTCGTGCCCAAGTGCATGGGTTAGCAATATTGTGTACTCAGGCTGTATAAGAATTCCATACACTCCTCCAGGAATGTCTTTTGATGCATAACTTTCTGACGATGAACTAAAAAGAAAAGTTTCGTGATTTGTAGTTACATTAAAGCCTCCCACGGTCCTCCCAAAACCAAGCGTTCCCTCAAAAAAATCAAGTACCTTCCCTGTTTGAGTCTGCCAACCTGAGGAGGAAAACTCGCTCAGAAGTACTGGGGCTCTCTTATCTTCCATATCAAGCACTCTCAGCTGATCTTCATCTGCGGTTGCAAGGTATGCTTTATTATCCTGGACATAAATATCATTAATAACAGTATTCGTCTCAAACGTACCGACAATGAATGGATCATTGATATTTGAAACATCAATTATTGTAAACTCGGGACCGCCCCACTTTGCTGAACCTAAGTATATGAATCCTTTTGAATAAAAAATCGATGTCGCAACAGGAGCTGTGGTCGTTGGGGTTGGTAAGGTAAGTCTAAGTTGAGAAATAAGCTGCGGTGTCATCCTGTTATGTATGTCTATTATCTGCAGTTGATTGACTGAACTTGCTTGCGCAACAAACGCATATGGTCCAGCAATCTCGAGAGCATTGATCCCAGGGCCAGTATTGAGTGAGGAGATGATTTTAAAATCTGATTGATCCTTTGTATCAATAATAAAAAAATCATGTGCTGATGAGGATGATGAATCTGCGCTTAGGTATGCAATCCCATTTCGACCTTCGATATCTGTACTTGTATTCGCTACACCAATATTGATTCCCTCAGAAAAGTATTCAATATTTTCTTCATCGAGTTTGAGTCGTGGATAACATCCGCTCCTTCCCCAAGCCGCTTCGTAATCTGAATGTGCAAGAACAAAAGGATTAATAGTAAATAATTTCGTATTGTTACCAAAACTTCCAAATCCAAGTAAGTTCTGAAAACCACCCTTAGCAAATTCGTCAGCGCCCAGAACAGAAATCTTCAAACTCTCTAACTCTTCAAGAGACCATTCTTTCAATTTCCACATTGATGATTGGAGAGTAAAAGCTGCGAGAGTAAAAAGAATCAAGAGCGAAAACGCCACCATGATCTCTGTGGTTAGGAATCCTTTATTTTGTGAGATGGTTTGTGATTTCATACACAGGCAAGATTATAGATAGTGCTACGGAACCGACAATTAATCCCATAAGTACCATTAAGGTTGGTTCGATAAGGGAGGAAAATCTCTTGAGAGAATCGTCTATATCCTGGTCAAATATCCTCGAGCAGTGTCCAAGCATTTGAGCTAAATTTCCAGTCTTTTCGCCAAGCGCAGACATTTCAGATAGAAGCAGGGGAAATAAATCACGGCGCTTTTTTATTGATACTGAAAGAGAGACTCCTTGAATCGTCTCTTCGTATATTTCACCAAATGCTATTTTATAAACAATATTACTTGTTGATTGTTGTGTGAAAAGCAAAAAATCAGGCACACTCTTTCCGGAAGATAAAAATATTTCTCCCATGCGACAAACAGAACTCATCAAATACGTCTTTACGGAAGAACTTAGGAGTGGTAAAGAAATAATTGTTCGATGAAATCTACTTTTCACATACACACTCTTCGCTATAAGAATATTGGTGGCTACAATTAAAACTAAAATGCAGCCCGAAACTAATAGTCCATACGACAACGAGAAGTAGTAAACACCTTGAACAATACGAGTAATCAATGGAAGCTTGATATCGAGACTACTGAGGAGAGGAATAATTTTCGGAAAAATATAGAGGACGAGAAAAAGGGTCATCGCTATTGTGGCAAAAATGATGAACATCGGATAAAGAAGTGAAGTAATGAGCTTCTTTTTCATTTCATTCCTTTTCTCAAGATACGAGTATGCTTGAAGCAACGTTTCTGAAAGACTCCCAGTTGACTCACCATTCTGAATAAGACTAACGAGCAAACCATTGAACCTTATCCCGGAATTCCTAATACTCTTACTTAGTGATATTCCTTGCTGGATGCTTTTAAGTAGCTCGTCATAAATATGCTTTCTTGGCACACAATTTTCCATATTCTGCATCATAGACAACGCTTCTGACATCGATATTCCAGATTTGAGAAGTAGAGAAAGCCTATGTGCAAAATGCATTTGGTCAGATAGACTGAATGCTGCAATTTTAATTTTTGTATGTCTCTTACTCATGAACAATTCTTAGTATCTCTTCTTGGGTAGTAATTCCCTTCTCGACCTTTTCCATTCCATCCTCATACATACTTCTCATACCCTTACTTCGCACATATCTACTAATTTCTGCATGAGAAGTGCGCGCCATAATATACTTTCTCAACTCTTCATCAACAATGAGGGTTTCTGCAATCACCGTTCGACCTTTAAATCCAAGTGTCCCACACGCTCCGCAACCAGCCCCTTTGCACTGCTGACATACCTTCCTCACAAGTCGTTGGGCGATGACAAGTGAGAGCGTTGAAGCCACTAGATATGGATCGACGCCCATATCAATAAGTCGAGGAATCGATCCGAGGGCCGAATTTGTATGAAGTGTTGATAATAAGAGATGTCCTGTAAGAGAAATATTTGTTGCAATCTGAGCGGTTTCTGTATCCCGAATCTCCCCAACCATAATAATGTCTGGGTCTTGCCGCACAATTGATCTCAAACCATTTGCAAAAGTAATTCCGTGTCTCGAATGAATTTGTATTTGGCGAATTCCTGGCATCGCATACTCAATAGGGTCTTCAAGTGTAATAATTGAATTTTTTTCTGACGACAAGGCAGAGATAAGTGTATAGAGCGTAGAAGTCTTTCCCGAGCCAGTCGGGCCCGTAACCAAGATCATTCCTTGATGATACGAAAGACACTGTACGATTCTACTAACATCATGATCAGAAAAACCAAGCTTACCTAGTGTTGGTATATCACTATCATTCCTTAGTAGTCGCATAACAACATTTTCCCCGTGGTGTGTGGGAATAATTGATACGCGTATATCACAATCACAAATACCCTGAGCAAACCTGAACCTGCCATCTTGTGGCACAAAATGTATATCTGTGCGCAGTCCAGAAAGCACCTTGATTCTTGCAATAAGCTCCTCATGCAAATCATTTGAAAGTGTGTCGGCGTACATAAGCATTCCATCAACACGAAATCGTATCGTCACACCCTCCTGCGCTGGGTCAATATGCACATCAGAAGCACCGCGATGAAAGCCATGGGTTATAAGCGAGTCGACAAGTTCAACTATAGAACGAATATCGTGAAGCGTGAGATCATTATTCGGAATTGCATATGTTTTTTCTGACATAAAGAAAGAATAACAAAGCAGTATGAAGAGACGATTAAATACTTCTAAAATCTGATTAAAATTGCAGAAAAGTGTGGATATCTATTAAAAATTTTCAATACAACGTATACCCGCTACCAAAGTTGCTTTACTTAATTTTCTATTGTATATTATCGTCTGGCTGCCTGATTGAAACCCTGAAATAATCACGGCAGGAATTTGTTCAAAAAAACCAAGACTGAAAAACTGCATTAAAACCTATGGCAAAAAGCTCAAATGAGGCGTCGGAAATTCCGACGGAAGAATGTCACTTAATCAAAATGGGGCCTGTGTACGTCGGAAAAGGTGTGTCAGGAAAAATGCTGAAAGCCCGCTTCGGATACCATGTGCATCAAATCATAATCGGCGATCTGGTAAGGTCACGATTGCAGGATGACGTTGAATTTGCGAGTGACTTCGGCAAAATGCTGGGTGCTCGCGATCTGTTACCCGATCCTGTCGTGATTCCGATGGCACGTGCGTCTTACGAAAAAGGTAAATCCATCGGCTGTCCACTCTTTGAGTGGGATGGCTTCGGACGAACTGGGATGCAAATCGAGATGATGGCTAAGTGGGGATTGCTGAACCCTCAGAATACCCGCTGCCTGATCCTCGAAGCCGACGACGACACTTGCTGGCAACGTTACTTACACTCATTGGAAAACAATACCCGGAAGCACCGTACTGATGTAAGCGACGGTAACTTCAAGAAAGCCATGTCCTTGTACAAATGGCACCGGCCATTCGTGCTTGAGGCCTTGCAAGCAGCCAAGATCAAGCCCGTCTTTATTGATGCAAATCAAGAACTCGAAACGGTTGCCGACCTGGTTGTCGGGCACGCGCTTGAACTCCATTA
Organism: Patescibacteria group bacterium; assembly: GCA_030917665.1. Lineage (GTDB taxonomy): Bacteria > Patescibacteriota > Minisyncoccia > Phycocordibacterales > PALSA-1337 > CAIOGI01. The sequence goes on from JAUPUH010000064.1 coordinate 12,906, forward strand.
CCCTTTGGGGTGGCTGGCGTCTGTCACAAAGCAAAGCACCTCAGACCTTGTAACGCCTGAATCGGTGGGTCCCTGGGCCAACTTCACAGGATTGCGTCAAACGGTGTTCTAAATCAGTTATCAGTTTCATTAAATCGCGGTCTACCATCATGGATGGAGACCGCTTTTTCTTTTGCACAGGTATGGCTTGCCAGAATGGATTTTGTGTAGTATCGTTCTCCATTGGCTGCTCTTCAATTGTTTTCTATGGAATGGAAAACGGCAGCTTTTCTGAAAGATAGTAACAACATAATACTATGGCACGAGAAAGCAAACCCCCGGTCAAACTCCAGATTCATAAACTCAGACTCACTCCGGTCGTCGTAACCAGCAAGCTTGTGAAGCCTGGTGCACGCCTCTCCGGAAACCGCGTCGCCCAATCGGCAACCGCCCCCATGTTGTCGCAACGCTAACGCAAGTACAAATTTTCGCCATTCACGGTCACCTAACGTTTTGGGTGGCCTCTTCTTTTGTCTCGACACTCTGAAGTTTGACTTTTCCTCTATTTTTGTGCTTTAATGGCTACTCAACTTTAAACCTTAATTTACTTATGGATATACGAAACATCGCGATTATTGCCCACGTGGACCACGGAAAGACCACGTTGACCGACGCTATCATGACCCAGTGTGGACATGGTGACGATGGAACCATGGACTCAAACGCTCTTGAACAGGAGCGCGGCATTACTATTTACGCGAAAAATACATCTATAGAGTACAAAGGTACTAAAATCAACATCGTTGACACTCCAGGTCACGCCGACTTCGGTTCAGAGGTGGAACGAGTTCTTCGATCTATCGACACAGTGCTTCTCGTCGTTGATGCGCAGGAAGGACCTATGCCCCAGACACGATTCGTACTCAAGAAATCTCTCGAACTCGGACTCAAGCCTATCGTCATCATCAACAAAATCGACAAGCCAGCTGCAAACCCTGACCACTGCCACGAAATGGTTCTCGAACTCTTCATGGAACTTGGAGCAAACGACAAGCAGCTCGACTTCCCTACTATTTATGCTATCGGACGACAAGGTGTCGCGATGAAGAAACTTGATGATGAGCGAAAGGACCTTACCCCTCTTCTTGATATGATTCTTGAGCATGTCCCACCAGCAAACAAAGATCATAGCGCAACAGGACCACTTACAGTTCAAACATTCAACCTTGGCTATGACAATTTCCTCGGACGACTCGCTATCGGACGTATTTATGATGGAACAATCAAGATGGGTCAGACAGTTTTTGAAAAAAAAATTGATGGAACAGTGAACTCAGGAAAAATCACAAAACTTTTCACTTTTGAAGGAAAGAAGCGAGTAGAAATCCAGGAAGCTACAGCGGGTGACATCGTTACAATCGCTGGTTTCCCTGACATCTATATCGGAGAAACACTTACAGATAACGCAGATACACCTGCTATGCCAGCCATCAAGATCGACGAGCCTACCATTTCCCTCAACTTCTTCGTTAACAGCTCCCCATTCGCTGGAAAAGAAGGAAAATTCGTAACAGGACGACAGATTCGTGAGCGACTTGAGAAAGAACTTGAGATCAACGTCGGACTTAAGGTTGATTTTGGCTCAAATGAATTCTACCGAGTTTACGGACGAGGCGAACTCCACATCGCTGTGCTTTTGGAAAATATGCGACGAGAGGGTTACGAGCTCCAAGTGTCACAGCCTCAAGTTATCGTCAAAGAAATCGACGGAGTTAAAAGCGAACCGTTCGAGGAACTTACAATTGATACTCCAGATGAATTTACTGGTGCGATCATCGAAAAGCTTGGAAAGCGAAAGGCTTCTATGCTTGATATGAAATCAAAAGAAGGTGTAACTCGAATGGTATTTGAAATTCCTACACGCGGACTTCTCGGTTATCGAGGTGCTTTCGTTATCGATACAAAAGGTAATGGTATTCTTGCCAGCCGATTCCTCGACTTCAAGCCGTATGCTGGAGAAATCGAAAAGCATTCAACAGGTTCTATGACATCTATGATGACTGGAAAGGCTCTCGCATTCGCACTCTGGAATCTCCAGGAGCGAGGACGAATTTTCATTGATCCTACTACAGAAGTGTATGAAGGAATGGTTGTTGGAGATACTTCTAAGGGAGATGATATGGATGTTAATCCATGCAAAGGTAAAGCTATGTCAAACATGAGATCTTCTGGAAATGATGAGCACATCATGCTCACACCCGCTTGGAAACTCGACGTTGAAAAAGGACTCGAAACAATGCGAGGCGATGAATATCTCGAAATCACTCCAAAGAATGTACGCTTGAGAAAGAAATTCCTCACCGATACAGACCGAGCGAAGAATCGAAGAAAGGATCTATAAGAAAAAGCCCCGCAACCATCGCGGGGCTTTTTGAAAACTACTTCAGACCTCTGTACAAGCGCCTGATGGTCTCGACTGCATGGATGACTGCTTCTTGTTTATCAGCAATCGCCTTTGCGGTATGATACCTGCCGTACCGAGCCATGTGAGCTCCACGTCCGATAAGTCGTCCAATCCTTTGGGGACTGATCTTCAAATCGACGTCGAGTAAATAGGCTGCGATGTAACGTGCTCGAGCAAACCGTGTGAGCGAACTTGAACTACTCAATTGTTTGGGGGTCAATCCGAACACCTGACAAACTATGAACACCAGCGTTTCTTCGTGGGTGTCCTGTATGATAGGCGTGAATTCCTTGAATTGAAGCTCATAGGGACGGTCCTTTGCAGCTTGTTTCCAAGTTTCTTTTTCGCGAGCAAACAGTGAGCCGATCTCGACTTGTTCTTCCACGCTCGGAAGCAATGGTGAAATGGGAATTGTTTCTCTAAATTTTCTCTCAAAAGCCTGGATGCGCTTCAAGAGTCTTTGGAGATGCTCTGGATTTGTTATTGGAGATTTCGCAACCTCCAACCTGTGCCAGATGTAATCAATGGCTTTCTGGGGAGTCGCCCAATTGACTCGCCATTTCTCGGCAAGCTGCCGAAATGAAAGCTTTGTGCGGCCGTTGAGACCGAAAAAGCCTTCGAAGAACTCCATGTCCCTCTGCCGATTCGACAGCGGAATGACCCGAAGTAATCCGAGCATAACAGCAATCGGATCAGCAAGTTGTGAGAGCAATGATCGTGCGACCAAAAACTCTTGTGGTGACAAGGGCGGCTGGCTTTCTTCCCTGTCCCGCATCCTCTTCTTCGCATCATCAACGACAGTTTTCACTGCCACCGTGAAGGCTTGGAGATTTGACCGGACTTGAGAGTTCTGCACCTTTTCTAAGGCACGGGCCATTTTTGAGACCATATCCTCGTTAGCTCGTACCCGTTGCCGGAAACGAGCCAATACCTTTCGAACACGACGCGAAAAGTACGCAAAGAAAGATCGTCCTCGATTTTCATAGGGAAACAAATTGCTTCCAGTATGTAATTCATGAACAAACTCATCAACCAAAATTGCTCTGTGTATCGGCAATGCCTTCTCACAGTTTGGAATGATTTTTTGAGCGACAATGCTCCTGATCACCTCTGGTTCCACAACGCCCGGGAAAGCGTTGAGGAAAATCAATCTTCCGTGCAGGGCGATTGTCTCGCCTACAATTCGATTAGTTTCCATCGTAACCTCCTGGGTTAGTTTGTTTTCGGTTGCACTCTTTAAACAACAAAGAGCATTCACTTTGATGGTATCACCGTCCTATAGCTAGGGTCAATTTGACATTATTCCCAATGCGTTATGATAAATTTACGACTTTATTACGTGGTCTCATAAACAACCAGGTACCGAAGATAAAACCGGCAAACTGCACTAACATTTGTTTTATACCGCCAAACATAAAAATTTCAGAGATAAACGGGATGTAGATAGGAACAAAGTTTAAAAGAAAAAACACCATAATTAAAATACTGCTACGCAACCATACAGCATGAGTCTGTTCCTTATTCAAATTACTCCACAGAGTAATAATCCCCGAAGACAGGGATGCTCCAATAAAACAAATAAGGTAAGCGTGGGCGAAAAAAATAATATTCACAAAAACAGAGGGTGGATTTATATCACCCACACCCATCGCCACAAATCCAACAAAAAAATTCCAAGCTGAAATTATTACTGAAAAAATTATTAAATGAAGCACCACATACAGCCACTTATTCATAGAATAAAGTATAGCATGACTCAATCCCCGTGTAAGTAATCACCAATGTGTTTTGATGTACTCAGAAGCTTCACTCATGGAATATGGCTGAGTTGAGTTCCCTACACGCACATAGAAATCCTCTTTTTTATCTCCATTATGTAAATATGCTGGCTTATGCCCTTCCCGAACTATAACAAGACAAATATCCTTTCCGTCTATAGTTTCGAAACTCGTACTTACGTATTTTGTGAATGTCATGCCGATCATTGTCTTTATAAGCATAGTGATATGATTCTCAAAACCATCACGATTTTTCTTGGGCAAAGTCTTATAGTCATTTTCAAGTCCTACAACCCTTCCATCATCGTTAACACCTATAATAAGCGTTCCACCGTCTGCATTGAGAAAGCCGACAATCGTCTTTGTAATCATCTTTTCAAGCTCTTTGCTGATCTCACCCTTTTTCGCATCATAGCGCATTGTCTCTTTAAACTCGACAAAAAGTCCTTCACCCTTTTCTATGAGAATCTTTGGATCGCGTGTAAGAAGACGTCCAGAACTACTATGCGCTAATTGCTTAATGACGTGCACATGCTCGTCGTAGTTTGAAACATTCTTTATCTTAGTCACCCGACCATTACTATGCTCTAGAATGATGGTTGCATGATACATCATACGACTTATCGGACTTTGATATATCTCAACTGAAGCAACATCAGAGAGACTGACTGATTTCTTTCGGCGAAATATGAGACCTGATTTTCTAACAATCTCCTTTTCATGAATCTCGAAGCGTGCGAAATACCAGTCCAGAAACAGAATTGTTATGTACACGAGCTGAAAACCTGAAAATGCAATCACTTCAAATATATCGAAACGGATAAATGCATGAAAATTAAGACTTTTATAAAGAAGCTCATAATTACCGAGGAAAGATATCGCGAAGAAAAACAGCGAAGCGATTATTTCCATTGTTAAGACGTTTCTCACGAAGACAAGCGGGCCTTCCTTTATGATGATTCGTCTCATGTTCCCATCATACCACAGCTAAATTTTGTAGCCATTTATTCGGGTTCTTTTTATTGAATAAGCCATTGCTGGAATACCTGCGTCAATACCGATTCTGTTTGCGAGAGAACGCATATAGGTTCCGCTTGAGCATGCAACCTTCAATTTAATAATTATGAATCGTGTTGTTGCGAATTTTTCTCCGAATTCTCTCCATTTTGTGGATATCTCTTCTTGGCGGAAATCGCCTGTCACTTTTTTTATGTTTTCCAAAATAGTTTCTGAAATTCTTTGTCCGGAAAGAGCCTTTGAGCCGATTTGTTCAATCAAAAAAATCTCAACGTCTTTGGTCGGCATTTCATCAGGTACTTCTCTCATTGCTAAAACCTTCGAAGAATACTTCGGATATTCCTGAGTAAACTTCCCTTTATATTTATCAAAATTTATAGCATCAAAATCTTTCTTTTCTGAGCTTTCAATCAATCCGAGCTGGTCATAGGTATCCGTTGAAACACCGAAGAGAACTTCGACTTCATACTCTTTATCCATTTTGAGATATCTTTCTTTGTCTTTACAATCCTCTCCAGCAAGAATAATAAGAAGGCCCTCTGCCATCGGATCAAGCCGTCCGGCATAGGTCATAGGAATATCTTTCGGTTTTCCGTATTCAGCACGAATCCTCTCAAGACATTCGAGGGGTGTCTCCCCTATATTTTTGTAGGATAAGTACATATTGTTGTATTAGTGAATGTACTATATCATAGTACATGAGTCTGTTGCCTGTTCTTACATACTGGTTGTTTATTCAACAAGATTCCCGAGTTGCAATCTTCAAGAGTCTTGCGATCAGTATTTGAATCCTATAGCAGATCCCCTCGATACACCGTTGCCCTTACGAGCGGTGTATCCTTCTTTTTTTGTAAAATCTTCTACATTTGCTACAATGAGTACCTATGAGTAAAAAACTATCGACTGAAGCCTATAAGGGCGTCCGGGACTTCTATCCTGAGGACATGGCCGTTCAGAACCAAATCTTCACTATTTGGCGGAATGTTGCAGAAAAATTCGGTTATCAAGAATACAATGCTTCTGTACTTGAACCTGCTGATCTCTATCGAGCAAAATCAGGAGAGGAAATCGTCAATGACCAGACGTACACATTTACAGATCGAGGAGAACGTGAAGTCACCCTAAGACCTGAAATCACCCCGACTGTCGCTCGTATGGTTGCTGCGCGAAAGCGAGAGCTCGGCTATCCTCTTCGATGGTACTCAATTCCGAACCTTTTCCGCTACGAACAACCACAACGTGGACGTATCCGTGAATTCTGGCAACTCAATGTCGATATTTTTGGTGTGGATAGTCTCCAGGCTGAAATTGAGACTATTCAAATGGCGTATGAAATCACAAAAGCCTATGGTCTCACTGATGCAGATTTTGAAATCCGAATAAGTAGCAGAAAAATTCTCAACCATATTACCCAGACCCTCTTCGGTCTTGATTTTGAAAAATCACAAAAGCTTCTGAAATTAACTGACAAGAAGAACAAGCTTCCTACTGACGTCTTTACTGCTACAGCTGAAGGAATTCTTGGCGATGTGCCTGAGGGTAAAAAAATAAAGCAATTCCTTACCCTTCTCAATTCGCAGAATTTCGAGGAGTTCACACAGAATCTCCAACAAAGCGCTGAAGAACATGAGGGGATAAGAGAAACAAGAGAGGTGCTCCAGGCCCTCGAGAAACTTGGCATTACAAATGCTCGGTTTGATCAAACACTTGTTCGCGGTTCTGACTATTACACAGGTATCATCTTTGAAGTTTTCGATAAAAATCCCTTGAACCGAAGGTCTGTTTTTGGTGGTGGACGTTACGACGACCTTCTCGATCTTTTCGGTGGTGAAAAAGTTCCTGCAGTTGGGTTTGGGGCTGGTGATGTTATTGCCCGAGATCTTCTTGAAACATACGGCAAAATTGTAAAACCTGAATCCTCTTTCCCTGCCGACATCTATATCTGCCTCATGAACAAGGAAGTTGCTGAATACGCTCAGGACGTCGCTCAAGCACTACGTGGAAAAGGAAAACGAGTAGCCCTCGACTATTCTTTCAGGAAAATTGGGGATCAGATCAAGAACGCGAACAAAATACACATTCCTAATATCATTTGTATCGGTGAAGAAGAAGTAAAAACAGGAAATCTCAAGATTAAGAATCTAGCGACAGGAAACGAAGAATCTTATAAGCTCTAGACGACTCTGAGATATATGAGAAAAATAACTTTCGATATTGAAACACGGAATACTTTTCAAGATGTCGGCTCGACAGAGTCTTCTGCTCTTGATATTTCAGTCGTTTGTATTCATGATTCTTTGACTGACGAGTATTCAAGCTACCTCCAGGAGGATTTACCTAAACTTTGGCCGATCATCGAGCAGGCAGATATGCTCATCACATTTAATGGTGATCATTTCGACATTCCTCTTTTGAATAAATATTACTCTGGTGATCTAACAAAAATAAAAAGCTTGGATCTTCTTGTGGAAGTACGAAACTCACTTGGGCGACGCATCAAGCTCGACACATTAGCCGAAGCGACACTTGGAAAGAACAAAAGCGGGCACGGACTTGACGCTATCACCTGGTGGCAGCAAGGAGAAATCGAAAAGATCATCAAATACTGTATTGAGGATGTAAAGATTACAAAAGAAATTTACGAATATGCATTAAAAAATGGAAAGCTCAAGTATAAAGATCTTGGTGCAGGTGGAACTATTCGTGATATCAAACTTGATACATCAAAATGGGAAACAAAGAACGAAAGTTCAATGACTTTCACGCTTCCTTTCTAATATTGAGCTAGGCAATATTTCTTCCAACCTTTGAACTAATGAAGAAGAGTATAAGTCCAAAGACTACGAGTGTAATAGAAATGAACAGCGCGGTTATCGACCCTACATACTGCCAGAGAAAACCTCCCATGATTCCGGCAAACATAACACCAAACCCGATAACTGCATTAAAAACGCCGTAAGCTGTTCCTCTTTCAGATTCAGGGGTCGCTTTTGCAACGAACGCGCGCTGCGTTGAATCTGTACATGCGGAGAAGATTCCGAGTGTGATAAATGCAATGACGAGTGTCGGAATAGTTTGCGAAAGCGCAAACATAAGATACGAAAGCATGAGAAGCATATAACCGAAAACCAGCACGCGTGCCGTACCGACCCCGTCGCTCAATTTTCCGGCTCCATATGAAAATATGGTAAATGAAATTCCGTAAACCATATAGAAAAGTGGAATAGAAGCGACTGTCAGACCAATCGAAAGAGCAGAAAGGAGGAGTACTGCTGTGGGCAAGCTACCGACTGAGAGAATAAAAATGGATATGAGATATATCCTGAAACGCTTCGGAAGGAGCTTGATTGCATTGAATGAAAACTTTTTTGAACCACTGAGCACTGGGGCAATGAAAACATCTTTCACAAAAAAAACCGTAACGACAGAGAGAAGACCTATAACGAATGCAGTCATAAAGACTGTACTGAAGGCTCCTGGCCACTCTTTAAGGATAAGAAAAGCTGTGAGTGGTCCGAGAATTCCTCCCACCGTATCCATTGCTCTGTGATAACCAAATGACCTCCCTATTTCGTGCGGTTCTGAAGAAACGGAAATAATAACATCACGAGGGGCTTCACGAATACCCTTCCCAACACGATCTATAACGCGCAGACCCAGTACACCAGCTACGCCACCCATAAAGATATAAAACGGCCGGACTGCAACTGACATGGCATAACCTACGAAAATAAATATTCTTCTTTTACGAATCTTGTCCGACAATTGGCCAGAATAAATCTTAAGAATATTTGCTGCACCATCAGCAATACCCTCGACAAGACCAAGTGATGCTGCTCCCGATTTCAACACCGAGGTAAAGAAGGCAGGAAATGATGAAAGTATCATTTCATTCGAAAAGTCATTGAAGAAGCTCGTAAGGCCGAGCATAAAGATGTTCTTGTTCAATCCGAAAATCTTTTTTTGCTGCTGCACCGGAGGCATATCCGAAAAGTATACCATGGATTGACATATCGAATAAAGTACTATATATTTTGAACTGAATAAATTTCAGTTGCGGATGCAGCTGATACGCACAAATAAACCCCAAAGCAGAATACCCCAGTTATGACAACATTGATCAATACTCCTTACGGAATCTTCGAACCTGAAGACGCACTCGCGGAGTTGTATGCAGCAAAAAGCTGGACCGCAGCCCAACTCGTCGCCGTGCTTGATGAGTTCTGGGCAAAGGCCCGAGATTGCGCGCGTCGCGCGAGTCTCTACATCGTCAATATGACGAATCTTGATTACCCGAAGAGAGTCATCTCGCGGGCGAAAGCTCTCATGCGGCTGTTTTCAAGGCCACAGACGAAAAGCCCTCGGCAGCGCTATGCGCATATCGAGAAGATGCTTCAGGAAGTTACTGCTCAAGCCGGCAAGCCTGTTGCGCTCAAACTCAGCTTCACCGGTGTGGTGAAAAAAGCTGACCTCGAAACTCTCCTCAACAACCATTGCGTCAGTCTTAGCTCGAAAGCAGAGCGGACTCGGCTTTTCCGGTTGGCCTCGATTAACCCTAACTTCGACGGCAAGGAAATCTCGGTCAAGGTCTCTCTCACGAACGCTTACGAAGCTTGGTCCCTTACCCACGCCATGCTCAAGCTCGTTCACGATGTCAAAGTTGTTTAACCCAACCCCGATGGAGTATTAAAATTTCACGAAGTCCTGTTGCGCACGCGGCAGGACTTTTCTTTTGTAAAAGAAAGTGCCTTTGGTTTCCCAAAGGCACTCAGTGAATGCTAACAAATTAATTCCAATTCCTTTGCTTTCCTGCCTACCCGTTGGACAGCGACTTTAAAGTCGTCGTCTTCTCGGAAACGCTTGGAAGCAAGGTTGTAAATGCTGGTAAACTCGTCCTTGTCGGTCTTGCTGATGATTTTCAGAAAGATCGACTTGGCGTCCGACCAGACAAGTTCGTTGTGGATAACCAAGCAGAGCATCCAATGTGCTTTCTTGATTTTAATGTGAAGTTCGTCGTCATCATTGGGGAAGTTTGGGACGTCAGCAGGGCTGATATCACACTCCTCACAAACAAGTTCAACAACCTTCTGTTCTGCGGGATCAAGCTTTGCTGAAAGCGTAGGGAGTTTGGGGGGAGTGATTTTTGCTGGTAGCCCAAGTTCGACGGACTCTCCCGTCGCACTGAGCAGCAACTCATCTTCCCTCTTTTCACCCTTGATGACCTTTACAAGCTCATCAACAACCAACATAAACCTGTAATCCGCGGCGTATGCGGCGCGTGCTGTGCGAAGAATGCCGTGGAAGTCATAAATCGACTTCCTTCCAAGTGCCTTCAAGAAAATCTCTCCGGCAAAAGGATGTTTGAGCTTTTCAGCAAAGATCAGTGCGAGCATCCGAGACGCTCGCAAAACCTTTGGCCCGAAGCCGCTCCCGTATGTCGAAGGCTTTGGTAAGTCTCCAGGCGTGAGGTCGTTGACCTTGCACACCAAGCCGATAATCCTCACCGTCTCTGGCTTTGCGAATTCGGTCTCACTGCTGACGAACGGTCTGCGTACGACCGGTGGCCTAACAGCTTTCGGTGGAGCATACGAGAACACCCGTTCAATCGTATGACCCATGCCCAATTCCTTAATCTTCAGTCTTATCCGGTCTTTCCCTTTGAACTTACGGGCTTCATTCCAGACTTCGACTTGTTTTTCTTCTTGTATGCGAGCCAGTTCCCCAGCCTGCACGATGTAGAGCATGTCCTTGATCGGCGTAGGCGGAGCAAGCAGCTTCTGCAACTCGGGGTGAAGGTACTTGATACGTAGAATGCCATAGACATTCAACATGTCGAGTCCGCATGATTCAGCAAGGCTCTGAGCATTCGCCTTTTGTGCTATAAGCCACTGTGCAAACACGGCGCTCATTTTCATCGCACTGTAATCCAGAACCTCACCCTCTGCACAATACTTCCTCACGAAAGCAGCGAACAGTGGATTTGATTGTGCCCTTAACGCCAACTCATGTTTCATTGGTTCGTCAGGGTTTACCTCCACTGGCTCATGGAGTTCAACTGGACTTGAAGGAGCAGCCGGCAAAGATGGCGGTAGTTCTGGCTGCTTGAAGTATTCCCGAACGTATGCAGAATCAGGGAGGCCCGACAGAGACGATTTCTTCATGCTCGGAACCGACAGCGACGCTGGGGCCGACGGTTCGGCAAGATCAAGTCTTACCACCACCTCTTTTTCTGCCGGAGGTGGCGTGAGAAGTTCCTTGAGCTTTTGGGGATGAAGCACTTCGCATTCGAACTCCCAATCAGCAATCGTGTCGCCAATACCCATTATGCCAATCTTTTTGCCATCTCTCGACTGAATGAGCATCGTACGACCTGTTTCGATTTCTCGACACATGCCTTGAAATACTCGCATCAAGCGAAATGGTCCGCAGTTCTGTCCGTCCGGGACGCGGTGTTCAAGCAAAAATACAAAAGTACTGCTTGCAACATCACCGAGCTCGGGTGTAGACGCCTGAGTGTACTTGGGCGCGTTTGAGACCGCACCAATTTTGGCAAAGCCGAATTCTTGAAGGAACTCGACCGCTTTTGAATCCTTTTTGTCACTGCTAGCTTTCGCATCACATGTGACCCTCACACTGAGAATCCTCAAAACCTTTTGTGAGGCTCTTGAGGGTGCTCCATTTTTATTGTTCATGAACTTACCTTTCTACCTCTCAAGAGGTGTTGGTTTGACTAGCAAAAAATTATCACAGTTTTGGTGGTCTGACAATGATTATGCCAATGTATTGACATTTACTTTAATATGTTGTAATTTATGGATAAACAACAGTTCACCAGGAGAAAAATATGACTCAAGGACTAATTAGTATTGTGCAGGACGGTAAGGTCGTCATGAAAATCATCACAGGAGCAGATGGTCAGTGTGCCAGCAAAGTCGCAAAGGCGATCAAGAAGCTGGGGCACATTCCAGAACCAGAAGAAGCTTACGACCTTGCTCTGAGACATGGGTTCGGCCACGAGAGTTCACTTGTGGTAATGAACGGTAAGGAAACATTTCACAAAACTGATACAGAAGGGTTCGAAAAGGGTTATCGTCAGACTTTTGACAACCCTGAATTCAATCCACGCTGGGATCACGGAACCGCTGATTACACTCAAATCGTGCACTTGTGATTTCACCTGACACGACTCACCGCTCACTGAAGCCGCTGGCTTTAGTCGGCGGTTTTCATTTACCTAAAATTTCCTACTATCGTATGCCCAATGGAGCAATGCCTGGCGCTGACGAGGACGGCAATGTACATCCCCTGCCCTGCAATTATTCCGTATTTGCACAATATGTCTTCGCATCGCTTTCCATCTTTTTATCTGTCGAGCATCTTCATCTGGAATTCTTCGGCCAAGGTAGTAACGACAATACCACTCAAACCAACCTCGTGGATCGTATTTCGATATCCAACCTTTTGCTTTCCATACCGAGAGCGGTTGGCTCGCATTCACACCAAAGTAATTTAGATTCTTGTCGTGCTTTTCTGAATTTAATTTTGCATTTTCGAACCAGTCACGCGGATATTCTAAAGGCTTGTCAGACATGTAGTGTCCACCAAAGACTCCAAGCTCAAGCATTTCCTTCGGAGTGAGTTCGGGTTTGAATTCTGGATCAAAGTTATCGGGGAATTTCATATAAATAGTATACCGCACATGTAGCCTGTGGATTATTTTGACTTTATCATAAAAAGATGTTACTCTCCTTGTCGGGTCCTATCTCACCACTGACGGTGTTAAGGGCATGTACACAAACGGAAATTGAAAAATGAAAATGAAACTGACGGTAATGGTCGCCACACTCGTGGCGATTTCTAGTCTCGGCCTGCAAGCGCAGGAACTCACCAAGGAACAGTATTATGGACTCGAGCTCTTGGCTCAAGACGCTCGTGATGCCCTTGAGGAAAGTGAACGCAAGGCTGCTGAAGCTTACGCCAAACTCAGTCCGGAAGAACGGCTCGTACGGCAAATTCTCCTGGAAAAACAGAGGGAAGAGTACGAAAAAATCCGCGCGATCATAACACCGCCAGAAATCACACCAGAGATGGTTGCGAAAGCGCAGCAGAACCGGCGTCTCAATAAAATCACAGTAACCCCAATCGTCGCGAAAATTGCTTCCATCTCAGAAGGCGGCGGGATTCAGGAGTTATCCTTCGGTGGATGCGGGGCTGATTCCAATCAGTTCTACAATGTCCCACTCTTCGATGCGGCAACGCCTCCGCAGTGGCAAACTGAAAATGCACCAACCACCTACTACCCCTGGAGTTACTATGTCAACACGATTGACTTCACGGGAAGAAAGGCGATTCGCTCAGGTGCATTCTCAGCGAACTTCTCCAGTTCACCGCTCTACTACACCCTGACGAACAATTGGGATACGTACGGCGTACCTCTGAACCACCGTCTGACATTCAAATATACGTTTACGAAATCAGCTACGGCGGATGTCTTCAGGTTGCAAATCGGCTCGCTTCTCACGAACCTGCCGGTATCGTCAGGATGGACACAGGTGTCATTCGTCATCCCACCATTCCCACGGACACAGACGAATGCTCAAGTGACCTTTACGGTCTTCAAGCAATCAACACAATCGTCCAGTCCGAGAGCAGACCTCTATGCGGTGCAATGGTGCACCGAAGTCCGCCCGGACAATAGGGCGATTAAGGCCCAAGCGGTCGGGAGTTCAGTGGCCGTCAGTTGGTCGCATGAGTCATGTCCGACGAACTATTGGAGTCTCATGTACTCTCCGATCATGAACACAAACGAAGTGTTCTGGAGTACGAACATCGGCACGAGTCCCATCGTGTATTCGAATACAACAGCGGTCGTGACCTTCCCTGCAACCGGCAGCGAACGTTACTATCGGCTCAAGCGAAACTTCTAATCCGTTTCAGTTCTTTCACCTCCCGCAGGCCACAAGCCCGCGGGAGTATTTTTATTTCTTTTCTTGAAACCCCATCTTCCCTTTTGGCTTCGGTGGTGGTTCAAGCAGATGCTTTACGACTGCATGTACGCTTTTCAGAAGATCTCCATGCTCTTTTTGTTTCTTTTCAACTTCACCAATCCTGATTTCCAAATCTTTGTTTGATAGAACTAATTCTTTAACCTTTATAAATACGCGAATAATCAGAATATTCATCTGCACTGCTATCTCACTTCTTAAGACTGATGAAAGCATTGCGACGCCATGTTCAGTGAATGCGTAGGGTAAATATTTGATATTACGGTGTACGTGTGAACCGGTTCCAATTTGGAACCGGTTACTGTACTCCTCGACAGTTAGTTGAAACATAAAATCCACAGGAAACCTCTCTAGATTTCTCTTAACAGCTTTATTGAGATTTTTCGTCTCAACTCTATATAACTCCGCCAAATCAGAATCGAGCATAACTCTGTAGCCACGGATAACATAGATCCTTTGTTTAATGATTTCTTCCGGATCAATTTTTATCTTTTCACTCATGATGTTTCAATAATAAAATCGGCTCGCTTATCAAGCAACTGAAAAATTCATTAAAATTTTAAACTTCTGTGGAAAAGTGGCGGCAAATTTACCAAATTAAAGAAACAACAAATCCCTATCCAAATCTTCCATTTCGGTGCCGAGGCCTTTGCTTTTAAGCGCATCGTGAGTCGAAGCGAGATAGACCATGCGCTTGCCGTGCTTTTCTTCGAGCTTGTCGATTTGCTTGTGGACTGCTTCGAATTTATGCGCCCTGTCGGTACCTCCGAAGAGATCATTCTGTGCTGCACCTTCGGGCACCAAGCCGAGCAAGCTCACGCCGGTAGTGCGATAGAGGACGCCTTTCATATGCATGCCTTTGAAATGTTCGCGGACAAGCGCCATGAGAGGCTCTGGCGTATTGGTCGGCGAGATTAAATTGAAAGAACGATTGATATACTGAAAATCCCTCGTCTTAAGAAAAATGGAAACTGCTTTCGGTACGAGTTTGAAATGCCGAGCCTTGGCACAAGCCTCTTCCATATTCTTTGAAAATTGAGAAAGGAGAAATACCTCATCGTTCGTTGCTGGATGGAATGACCGCGTACGCTGCATGGACGAATACTCTGTCTTCGAATGCGGATCGAGCTCCATGACGGACACGCCCCTCAATTCCTGCCAGATCGCCTCATGAGGCTTTGAGAGATGCTCCCTCACCCACGAAACATCTTTCATGACGAAATCCTGCGCTGTCTTTATCCCCTTCTTCATCATCGCCACTGACGTCTGCGCACCGATGCCCCAGATCTTTCCGATCGGCGTTTCTGAAAGATATTTCCCTATCTCATCCTGCCCGATGACCGTCAGTCCATCCGGCTTCTGATGCTTCGATGCGACTTTCGCCAAGACCTTCGTCGGCGCCAATCCTACCGACACCGTCAGCCCGAGCTCCTCGGTAATTTCCTTCTTGATCCGTTCCGCCATCTGCCGATAGGTCATCTTGAGCGGAGGCTCGAGACCAGTGAGATCAGCGAAGCATTCGTCGATGCTGTATTCCTCCACGTCATCGGCATACCTGCGCACAATGTCGAACATCTTTGATGAATAGTCGGCGTAGGATTTGTAGTCTCCGGGAAGGATGATGACCTTGGGGTAGAGTTTCTTGAGCCTGAAGACGGGCATGCCTCGACTGATACCAAGAGCCTTGGCTTCGTATGACAATGCTGTGACGATTCCCTTCTCCTGACCAGTGACGACAGGCAGGCCCTTGAGCTTGGGGTTCTTGGCAACTTCAACACCGACGAAGAAAGCGTCACCGTCCATGTGGAGGATCATTTTAGATTGAGAGCGGTTTAGAAAGACGGCCATGCCCTATATTATAGGTGAACGGATGTTCACTAGGCAAGGGATAATCAAATTTCTCTTGCTTTTATGTTTCATGGGTGTATTATCCTGGCATGAGCTTAGATCTCAAAGACATCAAAATTGTTGAAAGTGAAAGTTTTATTTTCACCCTTTTCAATTTTCTCTTTTTAATACTGCCTGGAGTTGCAATTATTTATATATTTAATAATGAACTCTTTATAAATGCTGATTGGATAAAAATTATCCTCATATCAGGAGCTGTAACAGCTCCCTTGGTGCTTGTAAATACTTTTATATTAGTCACAATATTTATGTGTAATAAAAAAAGTACTGAGAGCAGTCTATTCATTTCATTTTCTTTGAGTGTTCTCTTAAGTGGTCTAATTCTATACACAAATATTGCCCTTCATTATATTTTTGAAAAAACATTTAGGAGTGGGGTTTACTTTACATTTGCTATAGAATTTATACTTATAGTAATAATGGGAATTCGTCTCAAAGGTATGCGAAAAAAATAAAGTTACTCGACGAATGCTGTACAGTTTTTTAAATGTTTTTCTTTTTCGATTTTTTTTGATATACTTAAGCAATAATTTAATAGTCTCTAGGATGTCACTAATTTCAATTTCTCCTTTTTCAAAATTACTTCTTACAACACAAATTTTGCTTGTTGTAATCTTTTCTTTTAACATCGTATCAGATAGAATGTTCTCAAAGAACATTCTATCTGATACGATTCGCAGGTAAAATAAAGTTATACTAGATTAACAAAAAAGTATCCGTTTATCAGATACTTTTTTGTTTTAAATATTTTTTATTTAGGAAACTTTACCCCCCTCATAACTTCCCTCTGCTCCTCACTGGCTTTCTTTGCCACATCCAAAAATACCTTCTTTTTTTCTCCAGAAGATGCAGTACGAAAAAACTTAGAAAACTCACTCGAGTTATCTTTGCTTTCTGAATTACGAGTCATTTTTGATATGATTTCCCTGAACATAGCTAGATAATAATTAACTTTCTTAAATCATCTACAGTGTACTTTTCTGGGATATAATTGTCAACTACGTCAATGTTCTCCCGATAATTAAAATCAGTACCGTCAATATTTTTGACAACCAAATCAACTCTCAATTTATTACCAAATTCTTTCTTTAAAAGATTAGTATTCGTTCTAGCTAAAAAATATTGATTAATAAATGCTTCCAATGGCACCTTTCTACCATCCTTTTGCTCACGTGCTTTTACAAAGTTCCAAGCCTGGAGAGGCTCTTGGTAGACGTACAAGATTTGTGTGAATCTGTTTTTGTTCAATGATCTTTGTATATTTTGCTTCGACCGATCAAGATTCGAAAGGGTTCCATCGAATACAAAACTTTGTTTGTTCTTAAGAGCACAATCTTGAATGTTGTCTGCGATAATAGAGGTAGCGCTCATGAAAAGACTCGAATTTGTGCCATTGTACTCACTAAATTTTGATCTTAGTTCATCTGGGTCAATACGGAGAACAAAATGACTATCTTTGGAAAGTTTCTCGATAAGATTTCTTGAGGACTCTGTTTTCCCTGCACCAGGAGAACCTGCCATAAACACAGATACAGGAAATTCGTCTGGAATAAATAGTGATAAGTTAGTTATCTCTTTCGCGATTACTTTCTTGTTCTTTCGGGCATATTCTTCTGCTCGTTCTTTAATTAAAGCTTCTTCGGACATAACATTGATTATATCTGAATTATCTCTTCTTTTGAAGAAAAAACCCTGTAATTATTTCCCTGCTTTTGTTCGGTTGTCTTGTTTACACAACATCTGACAATTTTCAGTGATTGTTTTCCCTCCCTCATGCCAAGGAGTAACGTGATCGGCCTCCATTTCTGAAATATCGAATTCTTTTTTACAAAATGAACAAATACCATCTTGTCGCTCATAGGCTTCACGCTTCATTTTGTCAGTGAATGCACGAATTGAAAGATATTTTTCTTGTCGATTAAGAACATAAGGATAAATGCCGGATTTCTTGGTTACGTCTTCATCTTGCATAAACTCTATAATCTCAGACTCTAACTTACTGGAACTTAATTTTTTATCCTTAAATTGATTATAAAGCTCACCCCATTGAACTACGCTCATTTCTTTACGATAATTGGGGAATGTCTTTCGTACCCATATAACAACATCCTGGAAATACTGCCACAGTTTATCAGCATTCTTGTCATGCTGATGCTTAGCCATATAATCCTCTATCTTACCATCATTAATCCATGATAAAGCAGTTTCTAAATATTCCTGACGAATTGGGGACCCGCTTAGCAACTGACCGCCATCATTTGCAAGAAGGTATGCGACACAATTAGTCTTACTAAATTTAAGCTTTGCATCAGAAAGCCAAGGACCAGTATATACCGCATTACGTAACTCTTGTTCTGTAAGCTTTTCACCAGCTATATTAATAATCCTGAACCAATCTAACCTTTCCTTATCTGTCCCCTCACAGAAATAGATCATTAACTCATAATCCAAGATATGATTTTGTTCTTCAGTTGTCAGGTTATGAAAAAATCGATCATTGAGCGAAAAATCTCCGTTTACATACTGTCCAATACTAATAGTACGTTGCTGTCCGTCCAACACCTCAAAATCACCCTCATCAGTCTTAACCCAATACATTACATTAAGCGGAAATCCATTTTTAATTGTTTCAATAACCGCATCACGTTGATGGCCTTTATAAACAAATTCACGCTGGTATTTTGGTCGAATATTAAGCTTACCGCCATAAGCAACAACACCTTCCTCTGCACTATCTTCATAACCTTTTATTACATACCGTACTTGAATTTTTTGTAATTCTATTTTCATATTATTAGATTGTTTTATTTTTAATCAAAATGCGAAAATATTTTGATTTGCCTTTAATTTCTGTTAAGTGAATATGATTCTCGCGTGCCCAATTATTTAATTTTTCTACATCAAGAATAGTGTAACGATTAAGTCCATCAATAATCTGAAACTGAGTAGGATTGTATTTATGAAGAAAACTTATTGGTACACCCATAACTTTTTTATAGTCAAGTGGTATTTCTGTACACCTATCAATATTAATTGCATCATAATTATCATATTTTTGATAAGTTTCCCTAGAAAAACGCTTGTATAGTGTAATAGTATCGTGACGTTTTGGTACGTCCATATTCGTAAACCAAACAACACCATTTACAAAAATTAAATGGTTACCATAATCATCTATTTTGTGTTTTGCATTTTCACTAAATACGTAATCATTCGGAACTCTAAACCATCTATTACTTCCGTTCATTGATTGGCCGAGCCATACCTTATCCTCTTTGATCAACCTAAAAATTTCTTTATACGTGATAGCATTTTGATTACCAATAATCAAGAACTTTTTATTATATTCGACTAACTGTGCTACATATTCACGGAATAATGAAAATGGTGGATTAGTACATACCACATCTGCCTCTTTTAACAACTCAATTGATTCCATACTTCGAAAATCACCATTACCAGTTAGAGGTGTCGCAACATTTTTATCGTGCTTTAAAAGATATTCGACATCAGTTATGTCTATAGACCCACTTTCATTTGTATCCTTTACTTCATTAATCTCAATCTTAAATGGTTG
>JAUPUH010000009.1 GCA_030917665.1 Patescibacteria group bacterium
CAATAAGGGATGAGGTAAAGGAATCAGGAATCAAGGTTGTAGGAATATACCCAGGCGGAATGAAAACACATCTTTTTGACGAGAAGGCACCACCTGAATTCGGTGAGTTTATGGAGCCTGATTACGCCGCCCAGAAGATTATTGAACATATAACAGGTCCTACACCAGAAGTTGATTTTGTGATTAAAAGACCAGGACAAATATAATGAAAGAAGCAAGTTACAAGCCATCTCAAAAAATTCTCGAAAAGTACGCCAAAGTGCTTGTTAATTTTGCCTTAAATAGCGGAAAGGGAATCAAGAAGGGTGATGTAGTCAATATCATTGCTGAGGAATACTCAAAGCCGCTTTTTCTTGAACTTAGAAAAGCAGTATGGAAATCTGGAGGACATGTTATTAGCACCTATTACCCAAGCAACGACGAGGAGTATAATGTTGATCGAGATTTTTTTGATAATGCTCAGGAAGAGCAGCTTTCTTTTTTTCCTTCGAAGCATCTCAAAGGCCTCATAGACGAGATTGATCACTCTGTTTTCATAATCAGTGAGACGAACAAGCATGCTCTCAAAGGTATTGAGCCAAAAAAACTTATGCAACGTGGGAAGACTATGAAACCATATATGGAATGGCGGAATCAAAAAGAGAATGCCGGTAAATTTACCTGGACACTTGGACTCTACGGCACACCTGCAATGGCAAAGGAGGCCGGAATGTCCCTTGAAGAATATTGGGACCAGATTATCAAAGCTTGTTATCTCGATAAGAAGGACCCAATCGCCACATGGAAAGCTCTATATAAGAAGCTTGAAGCATATCGCCAGAAATTCAATGCACTTGATGTTGATAAATTTCACGTAGAAGGTCCTGATGCTGATCTTTGGATCAAGTACGGTGAAAAAAGAAGCTGGATGGGTGGTTCTGGACGAAATGTGCCGAGCTTTGAGCTCTTTACTTCACCTGATTGGAGGGGAACTGAGGGTTGGATTAAATTTAATCAACCGCTCTATAGATATGGAAATCTCATTGATGGTGTTCGGCTTGAATTCAAAAACGGAAAAGTTATCAGAAGTTCTGCAACGAAAAATGAAAGAGTTTTAAAGGAAATGATTGCGACAGAAAATGCTGACAAAGTTGGTGAATTTTCTTTGACTGATAAAAGATTTTCCCGAATCACGAAATTCATGGCAGAAACGCTTTTTGATGAGAATGTCGGAGGGGCAAACGGCAATACGCATATTGCTCTCGGAAATGCATATCATGATTGCTATAGCGGAGATCCAAGCAAGCCCACAAAGAAAGAATGGGCCGCGCTTGGTTACAATGATTCATCAGTGCATACGGATATAGTATCTACAGCACCAAGAACTGTGACTGCGCATATGAAGGATGGTAGTACAAAGGTGGTATATAAGAACGGCCAGTATGTCCTCTAAGCAACTTTTGAATAAATTAAATTCTGATTATTCTCGTCTGCATACGGCTTTTGAAAATGCTTTTTGGGATCTCAGGATGGGAATTGTGAAGGACGGCAAGAAAATGAACGTCGCTGAAGCAAAAAGAAGCGCATTCAGATCAAATAAAAAATTAAAAGCGACAGTAGAGGCAGCCATCAAAAAAGCAAAAGGTGTTGAAAAAAAGCGGCTTGAGATTTGGAATAAATTTTTTGGATTGTATCAAATACCTGATCATGCAGTACCTATTCGAGCAAAAGTAGCTGAGCTCGAAGAAAAAGTTTTAAAGGCTCACAGTACTCGAAAGGAAAGTTATCTCGATCCAAAAACAGGTGCTTTTGTCGAGGCCTCCCGCAATAGAATGCGAGCAATGATGCGAACAAGTCCTGATGAAGCTATCCGTAAGGCATGCTTTGAAGCTCTTGAAAAATTACCTCTTGATACACTTGATGACTACATTCAAATAATTAAGTATCGAAATGAATATGCCCGAGTGCTTGGCTATGAGGATTTTTATGACTACAAGATTCATCTCGATGAGGGTATGACCAAGAATGAACTTTTCAATATATTTGAAAGGATATACGAAAAGACAAAATATGCCTTTGAAAATATCCGGGCTCTCGAAAAAGAAAAACCTGGTTTGAGAAAGCCTTGGAATTTCGGCTATATGATGACAGGTGATTTTACAAAGGAAGAAGATCCATATTTTCCATTCGAGGATTCAGTGATGCTGTGGGGCAGATCTTTTTCTGCGCTCGGCATCGATTTCCAGGGTGGGAGTCTCAAACTAGATCTTCTTGATCGCAAAGGGAAATGGGATAACGGCTTTTGTCATTACCCGACACTTGTTCGATATGATCAGAAGGGAAAAATGTTGCCTGGCTCAGCGAATTTCACTTCAAATACCGTCCTTGGACAGCTCGGTTCTGGAATGCAGGAGATTCACACTGTCTTTCATGAAGGCGGACATGCGGCAGATCGACTCAACTCAATCCAGAAGGATGTTTGTCTTAATACGGAATACCCCCCATCAACTGTTTCGTGGTCAGAAACACACAGCATGTTTATGGATTCTATTTCATCAAGCATAGAGTGGAGGGCTCGTTATGTAAGTTATCCTTTTAATCTTTATGAAAGAAAGCTTAGGGCGGTTCATCAGCTTCTTCCGCTCGATATGATGGGAATTATGTTTGTCATGGAATTTGAGCGAACAACATACGAATGCAAGAATCTGACTCGAGAGTTCATGCTCGAGACAGCAAAAGCCGTATACAAGAAATATTTTGATAAGTCAGAAGACTCTATTTCTATTTTGAATATACCCCATATCTATTCTTGGGAAAGTTCTGCTTACTATCATGGTTACGGGCTTGCTGAGCTCGGTGTGGCCCAGTGGCGAGATTATTTCTTCAGGAAGTACGGATATATTGTCGACAACCCAAATGTTGGAAAGGAAATGGCGAAAGTCTGGAAGCATGGATCGCTCTATACCTCCGGTGAGTTCATAAAGATGGCAACAGGGAAGCCGAGGAGTGCTGATACTTATATAAAGAACATTACGCGACCACTTGATGATATTTTGCAAACTGCGAAACAAAGAATCAGTCGACTTGAAAAAGTACCTGTTAGTAAAAAGCCAGTAAAACTGAATGCGAAGATTACTATGGTGCATGGAAAGCAGAAGATTGCGGATAATAAGAAAAGTTTTGAGGAGATGGAAAGAAAGTACAAAAAGTGGCTTAAGAGTTTGAGTTAAGATTGACATACATCTAAAATAGGTGTACAATATATTTAACAACCTTAACAAAACAGCTCTATTGGTTGGGGCAAGCACATTAAGAAAATTATGGACGCTATTATTATTGTTGCAGCATTCGTATTCATGTTTGCGTTTATCGCATTTCTCATACGACTCTTCTCGGCGCTCTTTGCCGGGAGATGTTCCGAGTGCGGAAACTTCTGGACAACATCAGGTGAAAAAAGTTCCCATGACGATCACCGACCAGGTGGCAGATATGTCTACCACCAATACGAGTGTGGAAAATGTAATCATGTTTGGGGAAAGACAACTCCCAAATTCGTTCCGGACAAAAAAACTACACTAGGCAATATGTGACGCCTTAAAACAATACAAGTCATTAAGAATTTTCCCGGCAGTCATCACGACCGCCGGTTTTCTTTTACTCAATTTAAAAAATACTCATAGTATGCTAAACTCATTTCCATGAATCCCCAGATGACTTCATCAGAAATCCGCTCAAAATTCCTCGCTTTCTTTGAGAAAAGAGGGCATGTGATACTACCTTCAGCCTCTCTGGTAACTCCAGACGAGAAAGGAGTAACGAATGCGACGCTTTTCAATACTGCAGGAATGCAGCCTCTCGTGCCATATCTTCTTGGCAAACCTCATCCCCAGGGAACTCGTCTTGTAGACTCACAGAAATGTCTTCGAACAGTCGATATTGATGATATTGGAGACAAGACTCATGCCACATTTTTCGAAATGCTTGGGAACTGGTCTCTCGGTGACTATTTCAAGAAAGAAGCTATAGCATGGAGCTTTGAATTTTTGACTGATAAAAAGGAGGGGCTTGGACTCAATCCTTCACAGCTTTATATAACTGTTTTCGAAGGCGATGCAAATGCTCCTAAGGACGATGAGGCAGCAGATATTTGGAGAGAGATTTTCAAGAAGAATTCTATTGATGGAAACAGGATTTTCTACATGCCAGCTTCTATGAACTGGTGGGAAGCTGGAGAAAATGGTCCGTGCGGTCCTGATACAGAAATGTATTACGATATTTCGAATAAATTTGGAGGAAAAGGACTCACTCATGATGAATTCGTCCAGGCTGACAGCGTACGAGATGTCGTAGAGGTCTGGAACGACGTTTTCATGCAATACGAAAAGAAAGATGGAAAAATCATTGGAACTTTACCAAAACCTTCTGTCGATACTGGAGCTGGACTCGAACGACTTACCATGACACTTCAAGGCGTTGATAATATTTATGATACGGATCTGTTCAAGCCAGTGATGAGCTTGATGAAAAATCCTGATCAAACTATCCGAAACAAAAGAATCATCGCCGATCATCTCCGTGCGAGTACATTTCTCATTTCTGATGGTGTTGTACCATCAAATACTGACCGCGGATACATCCTTCGACGACTTATTCGCCGTGCAATCATAAGCACGACTGACAAGCTTCTTGATGAAAAAAGAATTTCTATTTTTGTAGATACTATTACGGGTGTATACGCAGAAGCATACCCAGAACTTACAACAAAAAAGGATCATATTAAAAAAGTATTTGTTGATGAGGCTAGCAAGTTTGCGACAGCGCTTGCTCATGGAATCAAGGAGTTTGAGCGATTAGCAAAAGCTGGATCTATTTCTGGAGCAGATGCATTTATGCTGTTCTCTTCATTTGGACTTCCTATCGATGTTACAAAGGAACTCGCACAAGAAAAAAACCTTACGATTGATATCGCTGGCTATGAGGCTGAATTTAAAAAGCATCAAGACCTCTCTCGCTCTGGTGCTGAACAGAAGTTCAAAGGCGGTCTTGCAGATGCAAATGATCCTCAAGTTATTAAATATCACACGGCCACACACCTGCTCCACCAAGCACTTCATGATGTTCTTGGAGAAAGCGAGGGAGGACAAAAAGGATCAAATATTACTCCAGAACGACTACGTTTCGACTTTTCATATGGTCAAAAAATGACTGATGAGCAAAAAAAGAGGGTTGAGGATATCATAAATGAAAAAATAAAAGCTGCTTTACCAGTTCAGAATGTTGTTATGCCAAAAGCAGAAGCGGAAAAGACCGGCGCACGTCATTTCTTTGGGGAAAAGTACGGTGAAGACATTTCTATTTACTTTATTGGTGATTCACTCGAGTCAGCATATTCAAAAGAATTCTGCGGAGGTCCCCATGTAAAAAATACTTCTGAGCTTGGAACATTTAAGATTCAAAAAGAAGAAGCTTCATCTCAAGGAGTAAGGAGAATAAAGGCGGTACTTGTCTAATTGACTTTTGGCCCTGTAAGGTGTTGAATTGTCTGGTATTTGTACCCCTAACAATCAGCAGTACTTCTCTTATGATAATAAGATCTTTTCAGCCCATCACGTTTCCGAACGGTGTTGATGTCATTTGTCCGACTTGTGATGCGAGAGTCTCGTCATCGAGCACAATCATGCTACTCCTTGTCACAGCTTCTTACAAAATAACGGGTATCATCGCAGACGAAGAAATGGTCTGCTGTGGGAATAAAATCAGGGCGCCAAAATTCTTTAGCGACTACGATGAAGCCTCGGCATTCGTCAATCAAGTAATTGATGGGCCAAATTGGCACACTTTTCGCATTTTACCGACCGTACCAGACATTTTGGAAATGCTTGAGGGTGTTGATATGCCCATCTCAATTCTTGAGGATGCAATTCGGGAAAGTGACGCAGCAAAAATGGCTATGAATTGGGAGCTCCTTCGCCAGTAAGTTTTACAAGGAAGGTTGTGTGTGAATTTATTCGTACACAGCCTTTTCTCTTGCGCAAATCTCCGTGCTATAATATTTTCATTATGTTCTCGTTTTTTTCTCATACTAAAGAGGGAAAGCAAAGCATCATTCTTGATGTTCAGAGCGGACTTGTTCGTGGAGCACTCATCATACGAAGTACGGATGGTTCAGCGCAGATACTATCTGTCGTTACAAAGTCGATTCCAAGCAAAACACATATTGTTAATGGAACGCACCTGACAAAGAGGGTTCTTAAGCTCGTTTCAGAAGTAGTTGAACTCCTTACAAAGGATGCGCCGCGTGTATCAGAAATTCACTATATTTTATCTTCACCTTGGATCAGTTCCCAATTAAAAACCATAAAAGTTGATTACAAAAAGGAAACTGAAATAAATTCACGAATGTTAGCAGAATTGATTAAGGGGGAATTGAGGCAAGATATGGGTGAGGAAGCACAAGCTGTAGAGCAAAAAATATTTGAAATCAAACTTAATGGATACTCAACTTCTTCTTTTGAGTCAAGGCGTGCCCATATGTTAGAGCTTTCCTTGGCTACATCATTTGCATCAAAAAGTTTTTTAAGTAAATTGCACTCGGTCGTACAGGACACGCTAGATATAAAGAGCGTAACCCACAACTCTGCGCTCCTTATGCAGTATGCTGCACTCAGAGAAATGCTTGATGATAAGCATGAGTACATATACCTACATGTGCATAATGAATTAACAGACGTTGTTATAGTTAAGAATAATCTTTGCAAGCATCTTGCTTCATTTCCATTTGGGATTTCGGCTTTGCAGAGAAAAGTTGCGAGCGCAACAGGTCAGAGTATTGAATCGAGTGATTCGCTTTTGTCGCTTTACCAAGGCAACAAGTTAAGTGAAGCTGAAAAATCTTCTGTCCAGAAGGCAATCGAGCCTCTTCTTCAGGAGTGGGGTGATTCCTGTATAAAATCTTTTGTGGCAAAGTTCGATAGTACGAGCATTCCTCGCACTGTCTACCTTGCAGCACACAGCCACTTCGATCTTTTTAAAGAAGCTCTTCTTTTCCGTCCTGATTTGAGTTTAAGCATTGTTCCGTATGATTCTATTTCTGATGACAGCGAAATAACGTTTCAAAAAAGTTCTTCACAAAGCACCATGATGCGGATGTATACTCTTGCACTTGGAACTATGTTATAATTTTTACAAATAGATTTATGCCTTCAAAAAAAGTTGTACAAGATATTGTTCCGACTAGTAGACGTTCCATCAGGAATATTCCAATTGAGCATGAAATTGATGCTCCCGTAAAAACTCCTCGTCGAAAAGTCGCGTCCCGACCAGCAGTGCGCGCTATTCGAGAAGAAGAACGTGATGAAGAGGTGATCGAGGAGCCTGTTTTTGTTAACAAGAAGCCTTCAAAGAAAAAGAAAAACGCAGGAAAGTATCTTTTGACTTTCGTAATTGTTTTTATTTGTATTGCAATTATCGGTGTAGCTCTATCTTTGTCATACTCAAAGGCGGTCGTAACCATCACACCTAAAGTAACAAATTTTGATGTAAATGGAACATTTACTGCAAAAAAGAATGCACCAGGAACTGATCTTGGTTATGAGGTCGTAACGGTTTCCGACGAGGTCCACCAAATTATACCTGCAACAAGCGGCCCAGCAGTCCAGACAAAGGCAAAGGGAACTGCTGTGATTTACAATAATTTTAGTGCTACAGCACAGACTTTGGTTGCGGGAACCCGGTTGTCTGATTCAGATGGGCTTATATACAGAACCGCTTCAACAATCAGCGTCCCAGGAAAGAAAACAAGCCCAGGAAGTATCGAAGTCGCTATTGTCGCAGACCAAGCTGGTGCAAATTATAATGCTGCAGTGGCTGACTTGAAGGGTGATTATAAAATTGTCGGATACAAGGGCACACCTAAATACGATGGATTTTATGCTCGACTCAAGACCGATATCACAGGAGGATTTTCAGGAAACAAGATGATCATTGCCCCAGAGGCTCAAAAGGCTGCGGTCACTGCACTGCAAACTACACTCAGAGAGCAACTACTCACAAAGCTAAAAACAGCTGTTCCGCCAGGATTTATACTTTACGATAGCGCTTATACGATCGAGTATACCAACCCTGAGCCGATAATGAAGGAGAACACATCAGCCGACGTTTCTGTAAAGGGCGTTGCCTATGCAGCTATTTTTAAAGCTGATAGTCTCATCAAGTTTATTGCAGGTAAGGAAATACAGAAGTTCCCATCGGATACGTACACTGTGGGCGGAGATACTGATCTCGAATTCAAAGTTTCAAATATAAAGGATTTTTCAATAAAGAAGGGTACACCTTTAATATTCACACTCAAGGGACCAATTTCAATTACAGGAACATTCTCTGAATCTAAATTGAAGGATGAACTTAAGGGAATAGACCTTAAGGCAAGTAATGCTGTATTTGGTAAATATACCGCCATAAGTAATGCTTACGCATTGATTACACCATTTTGGATGAGGTCCTTCCCAAACTCAACAGAAAAGATTATACTAGAATACAAGAAGGAATAGGGCTGGAATAAGGATACTTTCCAATACTAGGTATTGACTTTTACCTGGTACTTCTGATAGTATGGCTAAACGCGAAAATTTTGATGGATTCCAACATAAAAAATACTCAAGAGCAAAAAAAGACGACCGCATACGGTGTAGTAACCGAAGCATTGCCTGACACACTGTTCCGAGTAAAACTTGATGGTAAGGAAGAAGTCGTGCTTGCGTACTTAGCAGGAAAAATGAGGATGCACCATATCAGAATATTGATTGGTGACAAGGTAGAGCTTACTCTTGATCCTTACGGAGGAAGAGCGAGAATTACGAAAAGACTTTAACAATAAATTTTAATATCGAATGAAAGTCAAAGCATCAGTCAAGAAAATCTGCCCTAAGTGTAAAGTAGTCCGACGAAAGGGCTACGTTTATGTCATTTGCCAAGCTAACCCTCGCCATAAGCAGCGACAAGGATAATTAAATAATATTATGCGAATACTAGGTATTACAATTCCGGATGCTAAGAGACTTGAGATTTCACTCACGGCGCTTTATGGAGTAGGACGATCCCGAGCGCTCTTTATTTTGAAAAAGGCAAAGATTGATCCTGCA
This sequence comes from Patescibacteria group bacterium, assembly GCA_030917665.1. Taxonomy (GTDB): domain Bacteria; phylum Patescibacteriota; class Minisyncoccia; order Phycocordibacterales; family PALSA-1337; genus CAIOGI01. The sequence continues at coordinate 9,120 of JAUPUH010000009.1, forward strand.
TTAGCAGCGAAGGATCTCACTGTCGACCAGGAAAATGAGGTCAGAAAAATAATCGAGTCATTCCGAATCGAGGGTGATCTCAAGAGAGAGGTCGCTTCAAACGTCAAACGACACAAGGACATCAAGACATATAGAGGAACACGCCACGCGCGACGCCTCCCAGTACGAGGACAAAGAACAAAGACAAACTCAAGAACAGTACGAGGAAACACACGAAAGACCATGGGTTCAGGACGAAAGAAGGAAGAAAAGAAATAATCATTAATCACTACACCTACTATTATGGGAAAAAAGCGAATCGTAACAACAGAAGGAGAAGCAAAGAAGGAGGGCGCAACAAAGCAGCCGTCTGCTTCTAAAAAGCGCCTTGATTCAGGCGTGCTTTACGTTCAATCAACCTATAATAACACTAAGGTTCTTCTTACTGACAATGATGGCAATGCTGTTATGTGGTCATCGAGCGGAAGTCTTGGATTTAAGGGCGCTAAGAAGGGAACTCCGTTTGCAGCAGCGAAAGTTGGTGAGACTCTTGCTACAAAGGCAGCCCTTCTCGGACTCAAGGAGATTAAAGTAGTAGTAAAAGGCGTCGGATCAGGACGAGAGTCAGCGATCCGAGGCTTTATTTCTAAGGGAGTAGTAATCTCATCTATCAAGGACGAGACTCCGGTCCCATTCAATGGTCCGCAGCCTAAGAAGCCTCGACGAGTATAATAATTTTAATAAATAATATGATTATCGGACCAAAATACAAAATAGCACGACGCCTCGGAGCAAATATCTTTGAGAAGACACAGACTCAGAAATTTGCTATACGTTCAGAACAGAAAGCTGGCGGTGGCAGAACTATGGGGAAAAAGCCTCGTGCGAAAAGCGATTTCGGTCTCGGTATGATTGAAAAGCAAAAGGCTCGATATAGCTACGGCATCACAAGCAAGCAATTCACAAATTACGTCCAAAAGGCAACAGAAAAGAAAGGTAACACAGCTGATATCCTTACAGGTCTTCTTGAATCACGACTTGATAATGTTGCGCTTCGAGCAGGGTATGCTACGACTCGACAGGCAGCTCGACAGATGACATCCCACGGACATCTTACAGTTAACGGTCAGATTGTTACAATTCCTTCGTATCACGTAAAGGTTGGTGATGTCATTGGTATCCGAGAGGGCAGCAAGAAAAAAGTGCTTTTCTCTACTCTCGATGAACGTTTGAAAACTCTTAAGCTTCCAGCATGGCTCAAGCTCAATTTCGAGAAGAAGGAAGTTAAGATAGATGGAAATCCGAATATCCTTCACTCAGAGCTGATGTTCAATGTAGGAGCAGTCTTGGAATTTTATAGCCGATAAAATTTAATATTTTAATAAAAAAAGTATGTCAAATCATTCAATCATAGTTCCATCAAAGCCAAAGGTCATCCGTGAGGAAGGCTTTAGCGGTATTTATGAAATCGACGGCCTTTATCCTGGCTACGGACACACTCTTGGAAACTCACTCCGACGAATTATCCTTTCGTCTCTTCCAGGTTCAGCAGTCACAAAAGTTAAGATCAAGGGTGTTGAGCATGAATTTTCATCTTTAAGTGGAGTAAAGGAGGATGTTATAACACTCCTTCTTAATTTCAAGAAACTCAGAATCAAGCTTATCGGTGATGAGCCTCAAACTATTACTCTTAAGGCAAAGGGTGTAAAGACTGTAGTTGCGAAGGACATCGAATGCCCAGGTCAGGTTGAAATTCTTAACCCCGAACTTCTTATCGCAACCCTAACAGACAAGGGTTCTGATCTTGATGTTGAGATTACTGTTGAAAAAGGTCTCGGTTATGTCGCCAAGGAAATCATTACAAAAGATCGAGTCGATATCGGAACCATTTCAATTGACGCTACCTTCACACCTATCAAGAAGGCGAACTACGAGGTTGAGAACATGCGAGTTGGAGATCGAACTGATTTCAATCGATTGAGAATTTCTATCGAAACAGACGGAACACTTACACCAAAAGAGGCTCTTGAAAATTCAATTTCTCTTATGATTATGCAGCTGAAGTCAATTGTCGGCTTCAAGGAAGAGGAAGTTGTGGCTGAGGACAAGGCAGATGAGGCTTCTTCTGGATCATCTGAAGGCGAGTCAAAGCAGGAATTCGATGTTGAGTTCCTCAAAACGCGAATCGACGCTATCGGGCTTTCTGCACGAACAACAAAGGCGCTCACAAGCGCAAATATTCGAACAGTCGGTGGTCTCGCTCGAAAGAAGGAAGTCGATATCCTTGATATCGAGGGACTTGGAAGCAAGGGAATCCAGGAAATCAAGAAAGTGTTGTCACAGTACAACATTACACTCAAGTAATTCATTTAACATACGAACATGAGACACCATTCAACAAAACGAAAATTCGGACGAGAAAAAGACCAAAGAAATGCCTTGATGCGTTCTCTTGCTCGAAACCTTATCAATGAAAATCGCATTACTACAACTTTGCCAAAGGCGAAGGAGCTTCGACCATATGTCGAAAAGCTTGTTACTAAAGCAAAATCAGGATCTTTAGCATCACGACGACTTATAATTTCAAAAGTTGGCGGAGTAAAGGAGACAAAAGCCCTTTTTGATGTCATCGCCCCAAAGTACAAGGACAGAAAGGGAGGGTACACAAGAATTATTAAGATTGCCCGCCGTGAGCTTGACGCTGCACCGATGGCTATGATTGAATTTGTATAACCAACATGATACACACAATAGACGCACAAAATAAGAAACTTGGACGAGTTGCTAGCGAGGCAGCAAGCTTTCTCATGGGCAAGCGAACAACTTCATTCGTTCGAAACAAGGTTTCAGATGTTCAGGTCAAGATTATAAATACAAACAAGGCCGCTTTTGATGTTAAGAAACTCGACAATAAGGAGTACGTAACCTTTACAGGTTTTCGAGGTGGTATTTACACCGAGAAGCTTTCAGCACTTATTGCTCGAAAGGGAACAAAGGAAGTATTTGAACGAGCAGTCTATAGAATGCTTCCTTCAAATAGCCTTCGAAAGCAAATGATGAAGAATTTAACCATTACCGAATAAAACCATGTCTACTATCAAATCAGAAAAATACATCGAAGCAATTGGTCGACGAAAGACGGCTTCTGCTCGTGTTCGAATCACTCCTGCAGCAAAGCAGACATATGAAATCAACGGTAAGAATCTCGAAACATATTTTCCAACAAAAGAACTCCAAAGATCAGCTGTTGAATCTTTTGCAGAATCAAAGCTTACAGAATCAAAATTTAAGGTTTCTGTGGTAGTGAAAGGTGGGGGAATTAGCGGACAGGCTGATGCGATGCGACATGGTTGCGCGCGAGCACTTATCGATTGGGATATAGAGTTGCGAGGTAAACTCAAGAAGGCAGGGCTCCTCAAGCGAGATCCTCGAGCGAAGGAGCGCCGAAAGTTCGGTCTCAAGAAAGCTCGAAAGTCTCCTCAGTGGTCAAAGCGATAAGACACAAAAGAAAAGCTCCCGCAAGGGGGTTTTCTTTTTTTACAGGAGTATAATTATATTCCAGTTAGTGCTCATGTCGGTAAATTCGGTCAACCCAGGAGGGACAATCATGAAAATATTCAGATTCCTTTGGAGTTGGGTCGTTGCTCGCTACATTCCTGCGGGCTACGAGGATGAAAGTGGGTTCCACTACGGAAACCCGTAAATCAGATCCGAAATAAGAAAAGGGGGCCGGTCATGCATCGACCCTTTTCTTTTATCTAAAACTGTGGTATAAATTTTTTAGACAGTAAACCATCAACGAAAGAAAAACTATGCAAACACTACTGTGGTTTGTTGCTTCATTTGCAGTACTACTTTTGATATCTGCATGTGTTCTCTATGTACGTTACATTTTCAAAGACAACCGTAGCGAAGCACTGGCAGAATGTAGGGAGCTTTGGCAGAAAATCAAAAAGGAAGCAGCTGGGGTTGGTTCAATACGAGCGCTAGCTCAAGTTGACCGCCTTAGTGTGCTCTGTGATAGTTTCGCTATCGAACCGAAAGAATTCGGTGCCGAAAACCTAAAACAGGTAGCAAAAGATGCTGAAATCGCGTTCTGCAAGTGGCCTGGATCAAGACGCTTTCTTGATTCACCTGAACTTGCTGAGTTCCGTAAAAAATATCTCACTTCTAGTGCGTAACTCGTAGCCGTGTAATTCTTTTCAAACAACCCCCCACATCGTTTCGGGGGTTTGCCTTTTCACCCTTTTCTTTTACTTAATTTCGTAGTATAAATTCTCTAGTCGTTTCAAACTCGGTCAACAAAAACATTTGCCCTTCAAAACCTATGGAACTAAAATATATCCTGCTGGCCGTTGCGTGCCTTGCCCTTGTATTCTTGATCGGAAAACTACTTTTCATGCTCATTGGGGGAGATCCAGGAGCAGAAAATGCTGCAGCGCAATGCGCTGAAATCGCATGGAAGCTGGAGCATGCAAATGCTACAGCAACCGGTGACGCTGATGCACTTAATCAATTCGACATCTTTTGGGGCTTGGTCAAAAAGCACTCACTCGACCACGAAATGGTTGGCGTAGCGAGCTTTAAAACCGTCCTCAAACACGCATGTCTTGCATTCGAGAAACGATTTCCTGGCGATGTACTGCAGAAACATCAGTCAGAAAAGTATTACAAGGCGTTCAGTGGTGAGATTGATGACTATCTCGACACTCAGTATTCGCAACGTCAAACAGCGTGAGTTGTCCATTTTCACCCAAGCCCTCGTATAATCGGGGGCTTGTTTTTTTATGACTACAACCTTATACTATTTTCACCTATGAATGATGAAAATGATATAAAAATTGAAGCTGACGAAACTCTCGATGATTCTGTCATTGCAGAGGAAACAGCACTTGAGACTGTAAAGGTTCTTAAGGAAAAATTAAAAAAAGCTGTTGCAGAAAAGCATGAGTACTTAAATAGTTGGCAAAGAGACAAAGCTGAATTTATCAACGCTCGAAAGCGTGACGAGGAAGCTCAGAAAGACTTTGCTCGCTTTTCTAATGAGAGTCTCATCTCAGAACTCATTCCTGTACTCGATAGCTTTAATATGGCCATGGCGAACAAAGAAGCTTGGGAAAAAGCTGACAAGAATTGGCGAGTAGGCGTAGAATATATTGCCAATCAATTAAAAAAGATTCTCGGAGAATTCGGACTTAAGGAAATTGATCCGATCGGAAAGAAATTTGATCCTATGCGTGACGAGGCCATTGAGGATGGAAAGCAAGGTGATACCGTAACAACAGTGATTCAAAAAGGGTACGAACTTCACGGAAAGGTGCTCAAAGCACCAAAGGTAAAAATAGGGGAAGAAACAAAATAGAAAACTCCCTAGAGATGCACGAATGCATGTCCGGGGAGGGGTACTGCAGATTTATGGTAGGACTAACTTGATTACATTGATATATTATCATACTATTATGTATTTGTCAATACCCCTCAATGTTTGGTTTTGATATACTAGAAACACTTATACATGACCCCAATACTGAACAGACAACTCAATAACGTATTTGAACGTATTCTTAGGGATAAGAATGGTGTTCTTGTCCGTGTCAGATTTACAGTTGTTGAAACAGACGGAGTTTTTGCTCCGCAGATCATTTCTGCCACACCTCTG
>JAUPUH010000065.1 GCA_030917665.1 Patescibacteria group bacterium
ACAGTTACGAGAACATCGCATGACTGCATTGCTTGAATACCGGCCTTTCGGTGCTCATCAGGTGAAAAGCTTCCGAGCTCCATCATATCTCCAAGCACTGCAATTCTCTTTCCAGAAACTTGTAGTGATGCTAGAGTTGTAAGTCCTTCTTGTAGAGCAACTGGAGAAGAATTATAGGTATCGTCGACAATAACGCTGCCGTTGATGCCTTTCAAAATATTCATTCGTCCGCGTGGGGCGACATGGTATTCGAATGAATCGACAATCTTACCGACTGACATATTTCGTGCAAGTCCGACTGCTGCACCCGCGATCAAGGGATAAATCTGTTGGTTACCAAGAATTCCTTTCAATTTGATTGGCACACTATTACCCTGAAGATTGAGCTTGAATGACATACCATCTGGCAGTGCCTTTTCATCATAAGTAATCGAACTGTCTGAAGCAGTAACTGTCGCAAGCGACGTCATTCCAAACGTCATGACTTTCTGCGTAACCCCGGTCGCCATTGCACTTACCTTTGGGTCGTCAGCAAGAAGAATAAGTGTACCCTCTTTTTTAAGCGCTTTTATCAAATATGATTTTTCTTTAACTAGGTCTTCGATTGATGGGAAAAATTCAACGTGCACTGGCACATCTCCGATCTTAGTAATAACGACAACATCGGCTTTTAGCCATTTAGAAATCGACTCTATATCTCCCGGGTGATCTGCACCAACCTCAAGCACAAGCGTAGCTGGGTAGTCTGAGCTAAAAAAGATAAGCTCAAGACCTTCAAAGATATTTTTCATCCATAAGAAAGGATCATTCCATCCATTCTGACAACCGAGAATAGTCAAAGGAACGCCAAGTTCACTGTTAAAGCTCTTTTCACTTCGTCGGACATAGCCTGCCGAAGAAAGTACTGTGAAAATAGCGTCTTTTGTAGATGTCTTACCAACGCTACCTGTTACAGCAATAATGGATGGTTTATATTTCTTCAATACCATCTTAGACTCCCAGATGAGTATTGATGAGATTATTTTTTTAAGAAAGTTTTTCATAAGAATAGATTATCGGTCGGGCGGAATTTCGTAATAATTGATAAGAAGTTTAGCGAGCTGGATGAAGGGGTCAGTGAGCGTTTCAGAGGCAAATTCGGCCCCCTTGGGATGCACATGGTAAAGGAATACGATGAATTTCGGGTTATATGCTGGAAAATAGCCGAAGAACGAATGGAGATACCGGTCATCATAATACCCTCCATTTACCGGATCCGCAATCTGTGCGGTACCAGTCTTTGCCGCAATACTATAATGCTCCATTTTTACATCTCCTTGCTTGAGAGCGGTATCAACTACTTTTATAAGCATATTTGTTACATCATCTACTGTTTCTTTCTTGAGGACGCGGATAGGTTCAGGAAATTCAGCGGCTTGAGAAGTGCCGTCGGTGTACTCAATCGTCTTAGCCATATGCGGGGTAACGAGCATTCCGCCGTTTGCAAGTACTGAAAGACCTCGGATAGTCTGTATCGGTGTCATAGCGATTCCCTGTCCATATGAAGCTGTTGCTACCTCAACATCTCTTTGTGTTACAAGATTCTTGACCAAGCCTTTCTGCTCATTCGGCTGATCAATACCAGTCTTCTCACCGAAACCAAACTTAAGGAAATATTCAGAGAAATTTCCAGAACCCATTTTAGAAACAATATATGCGACACCAACATTGAGTGATTGACTTAATATCTCCTGCATCGGGATCACTCCTCGTGCCTTGCCGTCATAGTTTGAAATCTTTCTTCCACTTAATGTGAGAAATCCCTCGTCTTTATATGTAGATTTCGCAGTGATAGCTCCACTATCAATTCCCGCGGCCATCGTCAGAGGCTTAATGATTGACCCCATCTCGTATGAATCTTCGACAAGTGAATTAGAAAAAATTCCGACATCCTTAATATTTGAGAGATCGTTTGGATTGAAAGTCGGCAGCTGTGACATGGCATAGATCTCCCCCGTCTTTGGGTCCATAATGATCCCTCCAATAGAATCTGAGTTCCACTTCTTTTTCGTGTCGACGAGGGTTTTTTCTAGATATGATTCTACAGTTGGTTCAATCGTAATCTGCACATCACCGCCTCTTGAGTCGCCATCAAAAACACTCTTCTTAATTCCTGAGAAGAGCTCAGCAAAAAAATTCACATTTGAAGACAGTGTTGTTCGTGTCAGGAGGTCTTCATAAAAACTTTCGAGTCCATATCGTCCTGCTAATTTATTCTGCTTATCAAGTCCAATAATTCCGATTGTCTGAGCAGCAAGAGAGTCGCCTGGGTATATTCTCCAGCTCTCTTTTTGAACATCTACACCTGGAATTTTCAATGCCGCGATTGATTGTCCTACCGTCCTATCCATTCTTTTTTGAATTTCCTCGTACGAATCACCCTCTTTTGAGGCTTTGTCAATGAATGAATCTTTATCAAGCTTTAGGTACTGGGATAAGGCTTCATAAACATTTATAGGATCCTTAATGAGCTTTGGGCTGATGGAAAGTGTATAGCCATCCTTAACAGTTGCAGCCGCAACCTTAATACCATCCTTTGATGTGAAGAAGATTGAACCCCTATCAAAATTGGAAACGGCCGGACGGACGTATTGCCGGTCGGCCTTTTCACTATATACCTCACCCTGAACAATCTGAACCCAGTAGAGCTTACCAATAATGATCAAGGCACAGCAGCATATGCCTATGACGATGAGTCGGATTCGTAGTACCGAATTAGAGTTCATTATGATTTACCATCGCTGTCAAAGACTTTTTTGAAATGAATGAGCTGACCTCAGAATCCTTAAAGCCTTTTGCATGAGCTAATTCAATTGTGATTGAGTTTTTGACACTAAAGTACTTTGCTTCAAGTTCACTCACGGACGTAGAGACGAGTCTGTGTTCACGAACAAGATTCTCCCTTTCAACAACGTTTGTAATCGCATTATGCAAAAGATATGCGTAGGATGACGCAAGAACAACGATTCCAGCCACAAGAAAAATAAAGACTTTTTCCTTGTACCTCATCATGCTATTTATGTTGTGTGCGAGTGCTTGCGTCATGTGTAATGTTAAAGTTATTTTTTTTCTAAAATTCTTAGTTTTGCGCTTCGTGATCTCGGATTATCTAACACTTCCTTTTCTGTTGGAACAATCGGTCTCTTTGTAATGATTATTGCCTCACCCGCATCTGCCTTTTCCTTATTAAAATTTTTTACAATTCTGTCTTCGAGGCTGTGAAATGAGATGACCGCAATCCTTCCTCCTTTCTCGAGCCGCTCGAATCCTTTTACCAACCCTTTCTTCAAGGTATTGAGTTCATCATTCACAGCGATCCTCAATGCTTGAAATGTCCTTGTTGCTGGATGGAGTCGTCCTCTTCTATAAAATCCCGGTACAGAATGAGTGATGATCTCTACAAGCTCGCTCGTTGTCTCAATAGCTTTTTTCTCCCTATAGTTAACGATGGCTCGTGCGATTCTTCTTGAATACTTCTCCTCGCCGTAACCAAAAATGATATCCGCTATATTCCCCTCTTCCCATGTATTCACGATCTGTTGGGCTGTAAGATCTCCCTCCTGGAGATTCTTTTTGAATGTCATAAGCAATGGCTCATCATTCTTAAAAGTGAATCCCCTTCCTGATGTCTCGAATTGGTCTGAAGAGAGCCCAAGATCAAGCATAAAACGATTGATCTTGTCCTTACCAAGCTCGCTTGCAAGCTCGTTTACCACTTTGTCGATATCACCGTAGCTCGATTCCCTTAAAATGATCTTGGGAACATGCACCTTGCCGTTCGCCATGCTCTTGTATGGGCTCAATCGCTGTTCTGATCTTTCAAGGGCTTCCACATCCCTGTCCAAACCCACAACTGTAATGTCTCCATGCATTTTTTCGAGCGCATATGACATGTGCCCAGCGCTGCCAAGCGTACCATCGAGATAAATATCACCTGGATGGATGTCGAGTCCGTCGATAGACTCATGCAGAAGCACTGTAGTGTGAATCAAGTCAGATTTCATGATTTAAAGGATCCCTGCTGAGCCAAGCTTTTCAGCGAGTGCATCAGTCTTCTTCTCTACCGCCGTGCGATATGATGACCAGACCTTCTCATCCCATACTTCCACTCTGTTCAGCACGCCGATAATTGCGACTCGTGTCTTGATACCAGCATGCTCACAAAGATGATCTGGAATAAGTATTCGTCCGATCGAATCCACTTCAACCTCCGTCGCACGACCGAAAATAATTCGGTTAAAGTTTCGATTGTCTGCCTGCAAAACTGAAGATGAATCTGGACGTGAGAGTCTCTCCGCGAATTCCTTCCATCCCTTCAACGTAAAGATGAAGAGACAGCTATCTATCCCGGGAGCTATGACCACCGTAGAGCCCATCTCCTTTCGAAACTTCGAAGGAAGAGAGACTCTGCTTTTGTCATCAATCGTGTGCAGATGTTCTCCGATTAGCATGGCATGTTAAGCGGTCCGAAGTTCAGAAGTGTTTCTTGAGAGTCGATACCTCCAGGAAACGATTTCCTACTTCTTCCCACTTGTCTACCATTTTATCCCACTTCTTATATCGTAGCAAACAAAGTTATCCACTTTTCTGCACATTATTTTCTCTAGAGGATGGCTCTAATTATCCACAGATTCATAACTTGACATTAGTGTTTTAAAGTAGTATAATGGTAAAAGCTTAAGTAAGCTATTTGTAAATTTCAAACGGTCAACAATTCAACCCAAAACTAATCATGAAATTAAGTCTCATGTCGGCACTCATCATGCTCATGGGCATGATTCAGGGATACAGCATTCCGACGATTGGCAACAATCCGAATACGAATGCTCCTTCTGGAAACAGAGGGTGGAAAACGCAGGGTGAATGGGGCTCATGCTCCGGCACTGTAGTTGCAGATTGGTACTTCCTAGCAGCAAAACATGTTGGTGGAAGCACTGGTAATGTCTTCAGAATTGGAGGCATCAACTACAAGACTGTCTCAAAGACAGACCACCCCACACTCGACCTAACGCTGTGGAAAGTCAACAAAAAATTCCCAGCAAACGTCAAGGCAACACCGTGTACAAGCACCAACCTCATCGGAAAACCAGTTACAATCTTCGGTCGAGGTCCGCTACGTGGAGTTCCGGTCGTTCGGGAATGCAATCCGCTTACGATCGAAAACTTCAGGACAGGTAGCTGCGACGAGTTCGATGTTACAGGAGGTTCTCTCGGAACACGATTCGTTGTACAGTGCAGCACGAACCTCATTGATTGGTCTTCTCTCCCGGCTACTTACGTACTTGGCGAAAGCGGATCACATCATGTTGCTCTACCCTCCTCCACATGCTCCCAAATGTACTACCGGACCATGATCATCGATTCAACGATCGGTTACGAGCTCGGCGAGTACACGGGGCAGTTCACCTGGGGAACCAACACCATCAGCGGGCAGTACTATTATA
>JAUPUH010000066.1 GCA_030917665.1 Patescibacteria group bacterium
GGCGCAGTCATTGAACCTTTGCCGAAGCTTCAATGGTTTATCGCAGTTAACAAGAAATTTACAAAGAACGGAAAGGAACGAACGCTTAAGGAAATCATGATTGAAGCAGTTGAAAGCAAGCAGATCAAGATCATGCCGGAACAGTTCGAGCGAGTTTACTTCAATTGGATCAATAATCTCCGTGACTGGTGTATTTCACGACAGATCTGGTACGGACACAGGATTCCAGTGTGGTACAAGGGTGATGAGGTGTTTGTTGGCACAGAAGCTCCTGCTGGTGCAGAATGGAAACAAGATGAAGATACTCTTGATACTTGGTTCTCATCAGGTCTCTGGACCTTTTCAACACTTGGTTGGCCGAAACAGACTCCTGATCTCGCGACATTTCATCCGACAGATGTTCTCGAAACAGGCTACGACATACTTTTCTTCTGGGTCGCTCGTATGATCCTTATGACAGGCTGTTTGCTTGATACAGTTCCATTTAAGAATGTGTATCTCCACGGACTCGTGCTCGACAAGAAGGGAAAGAAAATGTCGAAGTCAAAACCAGAATCGAACATAGATCCGCTCGATATGATTGCAAAATATGGCGCAGATGCGACACGACTTTCGCTTATTATCGGAAATGCAGCGGGAAATGATCTCAAGCTTTCTGAAGATAAGATTAAGGGTTACCGAAATTTCTCAAATAAGCTATGGAATATTACACGTTTCGTCCTCACATCAGCTGAAGGAGAAACTTTGGAAAAAGGAAGTGAAATTAGTAAAGAATTAAAAGATATTCTCGCAGATGTTACGACAGATATCGAAAATTATCGACTCTATCTTGCAGCAGAAAAGCTTTATCACTATGCATGGCATGAGTTTGCAGATAAAATTCTTGAAGATAGCAAGCCGATCCTAGCAAATGGCAGCGATGCAGAAAAGAAAGCACGAAAACAATTTCTTCTCGTCACGCTTGTTACGCTTCTGAAAGCGCTCCATCCATTTATCCCGTACGTTACAGAAGAAATCTGGAAGGATATGCCGATCTCGGACAAGAAAATGTTGATTATAGAAGAATGGCCGGTTTAGGTTACAATTAATTACACTCAAATGTCATTAGAAAATAAAAATATAGAATATCCCAAAGTAACGACTTGGGATGTCGTTAAAGAATATTGGAAGTCTGCGAAGAAATATAAGATTTCGATTTTTTTGATCCTGTGTGGAAGTTTGGTTACGACTATTTCACAAAGCGTTATTATCCCGACTTACTACAAGAAATTTTTTGACGTTTTTTCTTATGACTTGGAAATCAATTTAGCTGCGGCTCTACTTATTCATATTGTTCTCATTATCTTGGGGTTAAACTTGGTTGCATGGGTTGGGCATAGAGTTTCTGGGTATCTAGTTGCATATCTTGAAATTCATGTCATGAGAGATGTTCGTCAGAACGCGTTTGATTATATCCTCAACCATTCTTTCAACTTCTTTACGAACAACTTCACTGGCTCACTCGTCCAAAGGATCAATAGATTCACAAGAGCTTTCGAACGTCTAGCTGACAGGATATTCTTTGATATCATCCCTTTGATAGTGAAGGTTATTGGAGCCGGGATAGTCTTAAGCTTTATCGATAGGAAATTAGCCTCTATGCTTATAATCTGGGTTTTTGTATTCGTGGCGACTTCATATTTTTTCAACAGATTTAAATTGAAATATGACATAGAGGGAGCAGCTATAGATTCTCGAGCAACAGGTGCATTGTCTGATTCAATATCAAATCATGATTCAACACAGCTCTTTACTGGCGTCAAAAGTGAGTCGAAGCGTTTTTTAAAATTTAATAACGATTTTTTAAGAATATATTTGAAAAGATGGTATTTTGCTGAAACCATAAATGCCGTTCAAGCACTTCTTAATTTTGGTGTTGAATTTTTTATTTTTTACTACGCAATAGTGTACTGGGAAATGGGTGTTGTAACTTTGGGTATATTTGCCCTGATTCAAGGCTATATCATCAGCATAGGAGGTAGTCTCTGGGGTTTTGGCCGAATTGTTCGCGATCTCTATGAAGCAACTGCAGACGCAAAGGAGATGGTTGAAATTCTTCACTTACCTCATGAAATTAATGACAGTCCAAGCGCTTCAAAGCTTAAGGTTCCAAAGGGCCTTGTTGAATTTAAAAATGTTTCCTTTTCGTTTGGAAAAAATGAACAAAATAAGCCAGTCTTTACCAATCTTTCTATCTCGATTAAGGCTGGAGAGAAAGTCGCTCTTATTGGATCTTCAGGAGCAGGAAAGTCTACTTTTGTTAAATTGCTCTTAAGACTGCATGACATAAAGAGCGGACAAATTCTTATCGATGGTCAGAATATTGCTGATGTGACACAGGAAAGTTTACGTGAAAATATTAGTTTGGTTCCGCAGGATCCAGCACTTTTTCATCGTACATTGATGGAAAATATTCGCTATGGAAGAAGGAGTGCAAGTAACGATGAGGTTGTTCAAGCATCCAAGCTTGCACACTGTGATGTCTTCATAAAAGACTTTCCACAGAAGTATGAAACATTTGTCGGTGAGCGAGGTATTAAACTTTCTGGAGGAGAACGACAGCGTGTCGCTATCGCACGTGCGCTACTTAAGAATGCACCAATACTTATTCTCGATGAGGCGACTTCGAGTCTCGATTCGCATTCTGAATCCCTTATTCAGGACGCATTGAATACACTCATGAAAGGAAAGACGACACTTGTCATCGCCCATCGCCTTTCAACTATTAGAAAAATGGACAGGATTATTGTACTTGGCAAAAATGGAGTGCTCGAAGAGGGAAGTCATGATGAATTGCTTAAGACGAATGGCACTTACGCACGCCTCTGGAATCTACAGGCAGGTGGATTTTCAGATAAAAATATTGAAGACATGCTTGAAGACTAGTAGTAGTTTAGAGATACCCCCACTCAGTTAATTTTTGTTGATTTGTATCGATAAAACTCTGCCCAATATCGTTTCGGTACATCATTCGTGGGATAATAACTTTTTTTGTTAGATCATAGACCTGCTTCTGCGCTTCCTGAACTGACTGACCAATACCTGTAACGTAAAGTACATATCCTTTGTTGTCGGCAATGAAATACTGATCATGTTCGGTCTGTCGTCTTTTTGCGATCTCATCAAAGTGGATATGATCCCAATCAGCCTCATTCATATTTTTGAAATGGATATCCATGCCAAATGGAGTGATACCTTTGCTTGATTCTGAGAGATAGGGAAAAGGAGGAATCGCTACAAGAACTACTACCCCGTAACCTTTCTTCCACTTGAGGTCGTATGATTCTCCACGTGCAATTGCAAGCATGAACTCACCCCAGGGCGAATCATGTAATTCTGATTGAAGATGTACGATAGGTGAGCCAAGTCGTGTTGTGGCTTCGAGTATGTACGCACCGGTCTCATTTACAATACAATTGAGCGAGAAATCACCTCTGAATCCAGTTTTTCTCAAGTGCTTGGTCATTGGCTCAAGTGTCTCTTTGTAAAGCTTATTATTGAAATCGTCAGAATACCACGCGAGAGTACCCATTTCACTTGTTGCTGGGCCAATATCTCCTGGCAAGAGGAATGTGTGCTCGACATTGAACTCTATCGGCCCCACCCAGTCACTTCCATTGAAGTATCGAGCAACACCCATCTCAACACCATCAATCCTTTCGTGAAGAGCAACTTTTGATTTACTCGTCTTCTTGTTGTTCAAATAATTCTTCATGAGAGTGATAGAGTCACGCCCATCGTCGAATTTACTTACGTAGGTTAGAAACTTCGATGTTTTTCCGGAACGCTTGATAACCCATGGTTTTGGGTTTTCTTTTGCAAAAACAATCGCATCGTCGAGATTACTAAACTCCTTCAGGGGCATTGTCTTTAGACCATTCTTTTTGAAAACTTCCTGCCCGAATTCACGATTAGTCTCAAGTTTTTCGCTTTTTGCACTTCCTCCGAATACGGTATATCCCTCTGCGCGAAGTTTGTCCTGTTCTTTTCCGTATCCTGTATCGTCAAATACAATGAGCCCATCCTTGCCGACCCATGAAATATCAGATTTCCAGTTCTCGCTTTTTGCTATGAGGTTATCGAAACAATTTCTAGAGTCTTTCTCCTCGATATAGAGTCTCACATCGTGTCCTTCTTTCTGGAGTAGGTAGGCGACATGTCCGGCCATGAGCTCCTTTGATATAAAAAGTATTTTCATCGCAGTAGTTTCTTTTCTGGTAAATTTTTATAATATTGATATACTATATCATACTATGACATGGTTTTTTATCGCTCTTATTGGACCGCTTTTATGGGCGCTTGTAAACCACACTGATAAGTTTTTGTTATCAAGCGGTGTTGAAGGAGGGAAACCAGGTGCCCTAATGATTATCTCTACGGTCGTAGGTGTTCTTGTGTCACTTATCATAATCGTTTTTAGGCCAGATGTTCTTCAGATACCACTCCAAGCAAGTATTACGCTTATAATAACTGGACTTTTGGTCTCGTTTAATATCTTGCTATACCTTTTTGCGCTCAATAAGAGTGAGGCGACTGTAATTGTGCCGTTCTACCAGCTTATTCCCGTTATTGGACTTGTGCTCGCGTACTTTATTTTGGGCGAAACAGTTTCTGTTAAAGAGCTTATCGCGGGTGGAGTTATTCTCATTGGTGCATTGATTCTTTCCTTTGAAATTGATGCTGAAGAAGGTTTTTCCTTCAAATATGTTACGTCTTTGCTCATGATCGCAGCGTCGTTTCTCATTGCGCTATCCGAAGTTATCTTTAAGGCAGAGGCGCTTGAATCTGATTTTTGGACATCAATATTTTGGCAACATATAGGGCTTGGAATATTCGGACTATTTTTGTTGGTATTTTTTCCAACATGGAGAAGGGATTTTGTTGAGCTTATACGAACCAATTCAAAGAAAATGTTCTTCTTGAATGCAGGAAGCGAAACTATCTCGATACTCGGAAACCTTGTTTTCAGTTTTGCTACACTTCTCGCACCGATTGCACTCGTAATGCTCGTCAATGCCTACCAACCCGTATTCGTATTCATTATTGGAATAATTCTTACTATCTTTTTTCCTCACATTTCAACAGAGAAAATCAGCAAAAAACACCTTATCCATAGGTCTGCAGCTATAGGAATAGTTCTATTGGGAACTGTATTGTTGTATACTTAACACATGGACAAGAATTCAAAAATACTCCTTAATCTATTTATTGTTGTAGTGCTTGTTGCCATTGCACTTGCATACTACCGTTCTTTTTTTGTCAAAGACTTTTTGATTCAAGATTCTACTGAAACGACAGAGGAATCAATTGACTCAAATGAATAAAGCCATACGTGTTTTTTATATCGGTCTCCATCCCCGTATGCTTGCGTGGCTTAAGACTGACGGTATAGACGTAGTTGGGGCTGCACATCTCGAGTATCTTTTTCGATTTAGTGCAAATCCATTCAACCTTCTTTTTGTTTTTTCCTACTGGCTTCATAAAAACAAGTTCTTTCACTCATTGAATATTATACTTTGGTATTTCATGAGGCTCTGCAAGCCTTTCTTAACTTCAGTTTATGAAAAGTATTTTGAGCACGTTGATACGATCATTTCTCGAAATATTGAGGTTATAGATATAGAGAATGCCGATGCAACAGAGGCATATATGAAAGAGAAGGGAATCGATCTCATTATCATAAATTCATGGTCGCTTCTGCCGGCTACACTTGTCTCTACTCCACAGTATGGTTCGGTTAATATCCATCCTTCAGAACTACCGAAGTATCGCGGGGCCCTACCAACTCTTTGGTCACTTAAGAATAATGACACCATGTCCGCGGTCACCTATATGTTGGCTCGAGAAAAAGCTGATAATGGTGAAATCCTTTCACAACATCAGTTTCAAATCGAAGCTCATGATAATTGGCTTTCACTTGAGCAGAAAATTGATGCGATTGTTGAAAATACATTTGTTAAGGATGTTCTCGCGTATATCAATGAATCCTTGGTTCCGAAGTCTCAACAAGGTCAAGCTACAGGAACTGGAAAATATCAGGAGTATTTGAAGATTGTTCCTGCACAAGAAAATGTTAAAGATATACTTAATAAGGTAGGACTTTATCCATATCTCGAACCGTTCGTATATTGTTATATATTAGTTGCAGGTAAAGAAATTCACATAAAAAGTGCTATGCTGTCTGTAAAATTAGTACCAGTTGGAGCTTACATGGTTTCAGGTTGCCAAATAAGTATTGGAGCAGTAGACGGGACTTTTTCATCAAAACTCTTTATGGACGTTCCGTTTTTAGAAAGCTTATTCTTAGTTTTCCACCGAAAGGGTAGTTTGGGATGATTGTATAAGAGTGTTAGAATAGATACATATGATTTGCGAATTCATACCAGCACCTCACTACCTCTTTTTTTCAGAAGGACTTCCTTCACTACTTTATTACTCACACTTTACAGCTATTATTGTCGCTCTGGCGATAGGTATGTTGGTTATTTACAGAGGTCGAAAGCTGCTACTCAACAAATTGCTTTTTGGTATCTCGATTTTATTCTCAATCTGGTCGCTGCTTAATTTGCAGTTATGGGTAAACAATAATAGCAGCGTCATATTCTTTTTCTGGTCATTGTTTGGAATACTTTATGGACTGATTTCAGTCATGTCCGTTTACTTCATCTACGTTTTTCTTACAAAACAAGATATATCCTTTAAGAAGAAGGCCTTCATGTTTCTTATCGTGCTTCCGATTGTGGTTCTTGCTCCGACTGCCTTTAACCTGAATGGTTTTGATTTTGAGCTTTGCGGGGCGTCGGGATACGAAAATATTTATTACCTCTCTTACTATACGCTCGTAGGGATTCTGTCCATTTTTTGGATACTTGGTATCCTCATCAAACACTATGGGAAGAATTCTATTTCAAAGAAGCAAATCATTCTCGTTGGAGCTGGAATAGAATTCTTTCTCCTGTCGTTTCTAGTCACGAGCTTCCTTGCAAGTTATTTCAATGATGTGGGGTTAATCGAAGATTATAGTCTCGAATTCTATGGTATTTTCGGTATGATCGTTTTTCTCGGAATCCTTGGGTACTCGATTGTTAAGTTTAGATTATTTAATATCAAAGTCATTGGTGCAAACGCGATGGTGTTCGCACTTTGGGTACTTATTGGTTCATTGCTTTTTATTGAAGATATTTTGGTTTTGAGAATTATTATAAGCATTACTTTGATGGCGGCTATAATCCTCGGGTACTTGCTTATTAATGCTGTTAGGAACGAAGTGGATCAGCGTGTGCATATCGAAAAGCTTGCTGGCGACCTTAAGAAGGCCAACACACGACTTCTTGAGCTCGACAAACAAAAGTCTGAATTCGTTTCGTTTGCAACACATCAGCTTAGAGCACCTCTAACAGCCATGAAAGGCTATACTTCGCTCATACTTGAGGGTGAAATGGGTGATACAACGAGCCAGGTGCGTGAAGCTGTTGGACGTATTTATGATTCTTCAAAGACACTTACGAATATCGTCGATGACTATTTGAATATTTCTCGAATTGAGCTCGGCACTATGAAGTATTCTTTTGAAATGCTTAATCTCAAGGATCTTGTTGAAAATGTTATCGGTGAACTCAAGCCGAATATCGACCGAAGTGGACTAGCCTTTGCTTTTTCCCAGGTTCCTGCTGATCCTAAAGAGCGATTCATGGTTCATGCAGACACGGACAAGTTGAAACAGGTTGTGGCAAACCTTATTGATAATTCAGTGAAGTATACGCCGAAAGGAAGTCTCGAGGTTGGCCTTCTGAAGAGTACCCCAGACAGAAAAATAGTATTTTCGGTAAAGGATACTGGTGTCGGAATTGCTCCAGAAGTTATGCCGAAGCTCTTCCAGAAATTTATCCGTGCAGAAAATGCAAATAAACAAAATATTTACGGAACAGGGCTTGGACTTTTTGTTGCTAAAGAGATTGTTGCAGCACACAAAGGACGCATCTGGGCTGAATCAGATGGGGAAGGCAAGGGTTCTACGTTCTACCTTGAATTAGAAATGGCTGTTTAAAAAATACAGCGGATTATTTAAATTAATTTTTTTAGAGTTTGAAAATCCCTGAACGTGCGTTGCGTCAGGGATTTCTGTGGCCCCGAACTTAAAGATCGAGGTCACCTGTTGGTTGTGAAGCACCTATACCCCAAAGAGGGCGTACGGTTCTCACGGAAGCGGGGCCGCGAACTGGTCTGACATTTTCTTTCCTTGGAATTGCTTGACGCTTACCAGCGTCTTTTCCGAGCAGAGTTACCACCTGATAGATTTTTCTGCTCTGCACTTGTTCCAAGACCTCAGCCCATAATGTGACTCCAGCTTCCTTCGGATCAGTAACGAAGAGCAATGATTGTTTCATAGCAGTAGATAACCTTTCGTATACTATTATACACCCATTTGACATTGATGTCAATATCAATAAAATCCTTATTCTGTAGCCTTTTTTGATCTGATCTTTGTATAGATATGTTTGAGTGCTAGGGCAACACTAATTACAAAAATAAATAGGAGAATGTAAACCCAAGGGATTGCGGTAACAAACATTGAATGTGGGTGGAAGGGAGACGTGATTCCATGAAATAGGTCAACTCCCATAAATATAATTCCCCCGACAAAAAGGAAGAGGAATATAAAAAGTAGGAATACATTTTTCCACCCACCTTTTTCGTGGACGACGAAGAATATACCAAATGGAATAAGCCAGAGTTCCATTGATTATTCAGTTTACTTAACGAGTTCCTCTACAACTGCCTTTACATCTGCACCATCGGCTTTTCCTTTGAGTTCTTTCATAAGCATTCCCATGAATTGTCCGAGTTTCTTTGCGTCAGGCTTTCCGCCTGCTGCGATTTTTGCTTCAGCAATCTTTTTAATCTCATCTCGACTCATCATTTGAGGAAGGAAAACTTCAAGGATAACGAGTTCAGCTCGTTCCTTATCTGAAAGATCTTTTCGTCCTCCTTTGTCAAATTGTTCAATAGAGTCTTTATGTTGTTTTACACTTCTTTTAATCAAAGCGAGAGCGCTTTCATCGTCAATGAAGTTTTCTGCACTGCCTTTTGCTATAAGTTCGTTTGAAAAGAGGGCAGTGAGACCCCGAAGTGTCTCGAGTTTGAGCGCGTCCTTTGCTCGCATTGCGTCTATAATCTGTTTTTTGATATTTTCGTGTATGGTCATATGTCGGGTATAATAGCATATATGAATCCACTTATCATCACCCTGATCGCCATCATTATTGTTGCTATTTTCATTATCGTGATGCTTATAGCACGCCGTCCTCAGCCTCTTGAGCCTGAAAAAAAGGATGATATTGGCCTTAAGCTCATTCTTGAACAGATCAATGAACTCAATAGGACGGTTGATACAAAGATAGGAGAAAGCGCTCGGCATATGCGCGAGTCCATGCAATCTCAGCTTTCTGAGTCTACAAAGATGATTCGAGATGTGACGGCTGGTTTGACCAAACTCGATGAGACGAACCGGCAGGTGGTTTCTTTTGCTGATCAACTTCAGTCTTTGCAGGATATTTTGAAAAATCCAAAGCATCGAGGAATCCTCGGTGAGTATTACCTTGAAACATTACTCCAGAATGTTCTTGCACCGACTCAGTACAAGATGCAGTATGCATTTGCCAATGGTGAGATCGTCGATGCAGCTGTTTTTGTAAAAGAAAAGATTATCCCGATCGATTCGAAGTTTTCTCTTGAGAATTACAACAAGCTCGCAGAAGAAAGAAATCCTGTCGAAAAGGAAAAGCTTGAAAAAGCTTTTGTGAACGATCTCAAGCTCCGTATCCAAGAGACGGCAAAGTATGTTCGCCCGTCAGAAGGCACTATGGACTTTGCTTTCATGTTCATTCCTCATGAGGCAATCTATTATGATCTTTTGGTCAACAAGATTGGGGCAGTTACAGAGGAAACAGATAACCTTATTCAAAGGGCGGCCCAGAAGTACAAGGTTATCATCGTCTCACCGACCTCTTTCTTGGCCTATTTGCAAACGGTTTTGCAGGGCTTGAAAGCTCTTCAGATCGAGGAAACGGCAAAGGACATTATAAAGAGGGTAGAAGACCTTGGAAATCACCTCAAAAAGTATGAGGATTACCATATGAAGCTTGGGGCTTCGCTTTCGACCGTTGTAAACCACTACAATAACTCTGGAAAGGAGCTTAAGAAGGTAGATAAGGATATTTTGAGGATTACAGGGGAGAATCCAGGCCTAGAGACGGGGGTTATTGACCATCCAGAAGAGATAGTGTAGTATAACCTAACTATGACAGAATTCGCAGTTATACAAACAGGGGGCAAGCAATATAAGGTCAAAGCAGGGGATGAGATCAAGATTGAGAAGATCCTCGGCGACCACAAAGAAGGCGACAAGATCGTTTTCGATAAGGTATTGCTCGTAGATAACGGTTCTGACACTACTATCGGTACTCCCTACATCTCAGCTGCGAAAGTTACTGCAACTATCACAAAGATCGGACGACTTCCAAAGATCGACGTCATCAAGTACAAGCAGAAGAGCAAGTACTTCAAGAAAAACGGCCACCGACAGCCATACTTTCAGGTAAAGATTGAGGGATTGAAATAAGAGAAAGAAACGACCCGAGAGGGTTGTTTTTTTGTGGCTGAATTATTGACTTCATACTATATATATGTTATAATCCTCTCAGGCAGCTAAACAATCACAACACAACTCCTGATTACGAATGAAAAACAAAAAAGCAACGGTACTGTTCCTGCGACATGGCAAAACCAAGTACACGGGCCAGTTTCCAGACCTTACACCGGAAGGCGAAAAGGAAATCCAGTTGGCTGCAGACGAGATCGTAAAAATCGTCGGTGGCAGCACGGATATCCGCATGGTAAGTTCTACGGCACCGCGAGCGCTTGGATCAGCTTCAATCATTGCTCACGCTATCGGATATCCAATGGCAAGCGTTAAACACGAAGAAGCAATTCGGTGCATGGACTTCTACGACGCGGAAGGAGCTCAAAAGCTTTGGTCAATGTTCGGCACCGCCCGTAATGTTGACCGGGCCTATGAAGAAGACGAGCGCTTTGAAGATGGTCTGGTCGTCGAGAAGCGTTCCGCTATTCAGCGCCGATTCATGGGATATCTCGGTAAGTTGACCGAGCAGTTCCGTAACGGAGAACTTCATGAGATTACGATCAACACATGTCACTACGAAGTCCTTTGGAGACTGGCAATGTTGATTGATCCGGGCGAGCCCCTCATTCATGGCGAAATCATCCGAGTGGATATGTCGTTGAGTGGTCCAGCCGAAAATGTGGTACTGGAGTGCACGTTTCGCGATAAGATGCAGAAATTCGCGATTCAAACTCCTACTGACGCATTCGCTGCTCAGTTTGATAACTAACAATCACTAACCAATACGTGATTACAATAATAACCCTAGGGCCCCGTCGCAAGATTGGGCCCTTTAACTTTTCATTAATAATGCTATGATTTGCAAATGCTACGACTTAGTGATGAACTAGAAAAAGGAACCTTTGGAAATCTCGGCAAGCCTAAGCGCATTGTCGATACACTCCTCTCGAAGCTTTTTTTCTTTGATAAAGATGTTTACAAAGTCTATAAACATAGAGTGTCTTCTTTTGGCGATTTCAATGATAACCGATTCAGACATGAGTTTTATCATGATGATTTTGCTTGGAATAACACGATGACCCCTGCTATATATACTAAACTTTGTTACGTCAGAGAAAATAATGGGTTCATTGAAGAATGTACACATGATCAATCAACTGATTATTATATTCTTATGAAGAAAATTGATGATTCCCACACCCTTTTAAATCTCTTGAGGCAAAAAGCTGTTACACATGCTGACCTAGAAAAAATAACCACTGAAATGCTTAAGCGTATTGAAAAGCTAACTGAAATCAAAAAAAGTGATTTTATGGATTTGTTTGATACTCAATATGTCGAACTTGATCTTGAGTATATCGAAACACTGCGAGACTGGATGTATATGGCTCCTGAAGTAATTTCAAAAGAAAATGCTGATGCAATGATGGAAAAGCTTAAATCATTTATAAACACGTACCAAGGATTTAAGGATTTTGATCATTCGCACTACATTGCTTCGATTGATAATCATTGTGGAAATATTTTATATCAGGATAAAGAAGTCAATTTCATTGATTCAATGCCGCCGATGAGGATTTGGAGAGTCCAGAATCATTTGTATCCTGTCAGTCGTCCTGCAACCGAAGTTGAGCTTTTTATGGGAAAAGAATTTGCGGATACTATGTATTCTGCTTTCGAAAAGGTGAGAGGAATAAAAGTTGATCCGAAAATGCGAGCCTATCTCCAAACTGTGGCCGCTCTCATTCAAGCACCTTATATGTATGTTTCAAGTGATATTGAACTTGCTGGAAAATTTTGGAAATTAGCACAAGAGAAATCAACAGAACTTAACTAGATTTTCTCCCTATTTTTCAACGCATTTTTGAGTGTATCAGTATCAGAATATTCAAGCTCAGAACCAGTGGAAAGGCCACGGCCAAGGACTGATATAGTGAATTCTGAGGTAGGGAATCGGTCTTTCAAATATGAACGGATAAAGTCAGCGGTGTGTTCGCCTTCGGCATTTGCGTTCAAAGAGAGGATGATTTCTTTGTACTGATTTTTCTTGATCTTTTCTGAAAGCTCTTTGAGACGGACTTTTTTCTCGGGTTCTTTGTCTAAGATTGGAATAGTTCCACCGAGGACAAAATAGAAGCCGTTGTAGACTTTGCTTTTCTCGATTGCTTCGAAGTCGACGTCGCGTGAGACGATCATGAGCTGGCTTGCGTCTCGAGAAGTGTTTGAACAGACAGGGCACATCGTAGTTTTGCCATCTTGATAGAAACGGAAACATGACGAGCATATACGAATGCTTTTTTTAATATCTAAAATAAGTCGAGACATGTCCTCGAGCTGGCTTGAGTTGCGGGTCAGGAGAAAGTATACGAAACGGCGTGCTTGCCGAGGACCGATACCCGGAAATTCTCTGAAGTATTCTGTTAGTTTAGAAATCGGATCCATTGCCAGAGTTGAATTCGCCGAAGTCGCTCTTGTCGATGCTCATGAAGCTTGTCTTCTTGTCGTCGAAGTAAAGTTCAGCAACGCCGGTCGGACCATTTCGGTGTTTTTCGATCATGATCTTTGCGATATTAGGACGAGCTGTTTCTTTGTTGTACTTGTCTTCTCGGTGAATGAAAAGCACCACATCGGCATCCTGCTCGATGGAACCTGAGTCTCGAAGGTCGGATAATCGTGGTTCACCTCCTCGCTGTTCGACGGCTCGAGAAAGCTGGGAAAGGGCAAGAACGGGAACTTCTAGTTCTCGAGCAAGCTGCTTCAAGGATCGGGAGATTTCAGTAACTTGTTGGACGACATTGTCGGAGTTTCGAGACTGGGTTGGGACCATAAGCTGGAGGTAGTCGACAACGATAAGACCAAGACCCTTCTCGCTTTTAAGGCGTCGTGCTACAGCTCGCATCTTGAGGATGTTGTTGGCTGGCTGGTCATCAATATATATAGGAGCTTGTGAAAGGCGATCCATGGCATCGCGGATAGATTTGAAGTCCTGGTCAACGTTGAGGTTCTGTCCAGTTCTAATTTTCCATGAATCAACTTGTGATTCAGCTGCGAGCATACGATCGACGAGTTGCTGTGAGCTCATTTCAAGAGAAAAGATTCCCACGGGAACTTTGTGGTTGATGGCTGCCATCCGGGCGATATCGAGCGCAAGGGAAGTTTTACCCATGGAAGGTCGTGCAGCAAGGATGATGAGGTCAGACTTTTGGAATCCGGCTAGTTTGTTATCGAGCGCATGGAAGCCTGTTGGGATTCCACGAAGCTCATCTTTTGTTGTGTGTAGTTTATCAATTCGCTCCCAAGCTTCGACGAGTGTGTCTTTCAACGCGATGAATTTGTGTGTACCGGTGAAGTTTGTAACCTCGAAGATTTTCTTTTCCGCCTTATCGAGTGTTTCTTCGATATCCATTTCTTCATCGAATCCTAGATTCCCAACGAATTCAGAAGCGTTGATGAGATCTCGCATAATACGCTTCTTCTGCACAATTTCCGCATAGTGTTTTGCATTTGTTGAAGAGGGAACTCCATGAACAAGTTCTGTAAGGTAGCTCATACCTCCGACTTGCTCAAGAATTTCTTTATCCCTCAAGCGTGCTGAAAGAGAAAGAAGATCGATAGGGGTGCTTTTTCCATGAAGCTCAATCATCGTGAGCCAAATAAGTTTGTGACGATCAGAATAGAATGAAAGATCATTAACGATGTCACTGACATCGTGCATCACTTCAGGGCGGATCATAATAGATCCAAGCAGCGCTTTTTCTGCCTCCAAACTTTGTGGAGGTATGCGCAAATCTTTTGTCTTGAAATAAGGGGATGAGGTCGGGTTCATGAAATTTTTAATACGCTCATTGTACCATTTTAAAAAGAACCTAATTTCTACCCGAAAAGCCCAAAAAGTTTATAACCTGTGTATATGTCGTTATTTTAGTCTTGAATCGCATCAAAAAGTATTGTTGAACTATGATTTTGAACAAAAAATTCATTAAAACTTCATTTTGATCCGATATTCTTTTGGTATACTAGTTTAATAAATTAAAGCTATGAGTAATGAAAATGAAGAAAATGAGGTAGTTACAAAGGGATATCTAAGGGAGGAACTCAAGATATTTGGTACTGAATTAAAAAATGAATTGAAAGCTGAATTTAAATCAGAAATTCATGGCCTTGCTATTATAATAAATGGAGCCTTTGCAAATCAGCAGAAATACATGGATGGCAGGTTTGAGAGAATTGAAACAAGATTAGATAAGGTAGAAAATACGTTAGAGAAAGTTGAAATACGATTAGAAAGTGTCGAGTATAAAGTTGATGTCCTGCAGGAGGAAATGGAGTTGGTTAACAAACGACAAATAAAGACTGAAAAGAGAATAGAAAAACTAGAAATAGCGACTATTTGATCTTCTTCAAAATATATCCCTCCGGATTATCCTTTATCTCATATCCGCGTGAAGAAATTTCCTTTCTGAGCGCATCTGCTTTGTCGAACTCTTTCGCTGCACGTGCAAGTTCGCGTGCTTCTGCAAGCGCAGTTATTTCAGCAGGAATAGTTTCGTTCATCTCATTTTTCATATCCTGCACGACGTGAAGGCCGAGACCAAATACTTCATCAAAATCAAGCATGAGTTTGATTTTTTCTTTTGCTACAATTGAGTGGTCCTTAATTAAGTCCCACATAAGCGCGACAGCACCCGGCATATCGAAATCATTAGTTATTTTTTCTTGGAATTCACGGGCGTAGTCGCGTGGCTCAGCAGACGCATGAACATGCTCATTCTGTACTTCACCAAGGCGAATAAAGGTTTCTATAAGGCGTATAAATGCGTTTTGGGCGGCTTTCACTGCTTCAGCACTGAAATTCACTTGTGACCTGTAGTGTGAAGTGAGAAGCCAATATCTAAAGGCGAGAGGGGATATATCAGCTTTTTCAAGGTCTGATAGCTTAAGAAAATTTCCCTTTGATTTTGCCATCTTTGCATCATCCACATTCATAAACGCACCATGAATCCAGTAATTTACAAAGGTCTTCCCGGTAGCTGCTTCAGATTGAGCTATTTCATTTGTATGATGAGGGAAAATAAGATCGGTTCCACCAGTATGTATATCCAGTGTCGGTCCCAGAGCGGCAGTCGCCATCGCTGAGCACTCTATATGCCAACCCGGACGACCTTCGCCAAACGCTGCATGCCACGACAC
>JAUPUH010000010.1 GCA_030917665.1 Patescibacteria group bacterium
ATTTTTTCCTCATCATCGATTAAGATGTCCTTCGGTTCCGCTTTCGCTTTCTCAACATCCAATTCCTCTGAATCTTTTGGTGCTTTTGTTTTTGGCATTTTTTTGAAAAAAGTTACGTATAATCTATTAGGATTTCATATTTGTAACAAAAGTATTTAGTTTTGGCAATACTTTATTTTTGGGGATATCTTTTTTCTGTATGAGCCTGGCAGGTGAGGGCAACAGCGATGGCGTCGTATTCGTCATCAAGAGCCTTTTTTGAAGGCATTTTTATAAGTAAAGGAATCATTTTTATTATTGCTGTCTTGTCGCTGCCGCCATGTCCTGTTACTGCTACTTTGATCTGGGGAGGGGTGTATTCATGGATGGGAATGTCGAGCAGACAGGCTTCATATGAGATGACTCCACGCGCCTCAGCAACTTTCATTGCAGTTTTTTGATTCTTCGTTATGAAAAGAGACTCGAGAGCCATGACGTCAGGAGAAAATTCTGCAACGATTTCATGAACCCTTTGCCCGACCCCCCTGAGCCGCACATGGAACTCATCTTTTGGAGATGTTGAAAAGCATTCGGAATGGAGAAGGGTTTTGCCCTCAATCACCGCGATTCCAACACGGTCATATCCAGGATCAATTCCTAAGATTCTCATGATTAGTTATTCTGCGTTAGTGAAAACTTCTTGAACCTCGTCGTTTTCTTCAAGAGCCTCTACAAGTGCGTGGAGTTTCTCGATGTCAGCATCTTCAAGCGGCATGGTCATATTCGGTACGAGACCCTCAGGACCTTTTGTGAATGCCCATGACGCACTGCCAGGGGAGGCGAGTTCGAATCCGTGTTTCACAAGGATAGCCTTCACTTCTTGAGCAGCTTTGTTGCGGTTGTCGGTAAGGGCTTCAATGAGAATTGCCACACCACCTGGACCATAGGATTCATAGGTGATGTTTTCCATCGCGGCGCTGTTGTCTGTGGTGGCTTTCTTGATTGCGCGATCGATGGTGTCGTTCGGCATATTTTCCTTCTTTGCTTTTTCGATAGCCAAAGCGAGACCAGGGGACTTGAGATTTCCTCCAGCTTTCTTTGCTTCTACTGTAATGAATCTTACAAGCTTGCCGAAGACCTTACTCTTCTGCCCATCGTTCTTAGCTTTCTGATGCTTTATCTTTGAAAATTTATTATGTCCTGCCATGGTGGTTGGTCTATTTAGTTTAATAAATTACCTACATTTACCGCTATAGAAACCGCAGTGACTTGTAAAAACTAAAAAGAATAGGGCCAGTAAGAATAAAGAAGTGGCAAGAATGATTATATTCAAAGCCCTAATTTTTCCTGTTGATTTTTTTAAAGAGACAGCAGATAAAACAAAAGAGAGAAATGGAAACACAAACCATATTAGCACTTGGTACATACTCGCGGATGAAGTTGCATTATACGGCATTCCAAATGCACCAAAGAAAAATATTGATAAAGCAAGTAATATGAAGCTATACAAAGTTATTGTTTTTGGATTCATGATTAAAAATTATACATTAATAATTTTATAAAAGCTTCCTTTCAACACCCTGTATGTTCAAGTGAGCGTACGCCTTATCCGTCACGGTTCTACCACGCGAGGTGCGTTCTAGGAGGCCTAGTTGAATCAAATACGGCTCATACACCTCTTCGATCGTGGCTTGTTCTTCGGAGAGTGCGGCTGCAATGGTATTGAGGCCGACGGGCCCACCACCGAATTTCTCGATCATGGTCTTCAAAATATCCCGGTCAGCGCCATTCAAACCAAGGTGGTCAACCCCAAGCATCTTCAGGGCTTTCTCAACAATCTCTTTCGAAAGGGGAGACTTCTCGATTTGCGCATAGTCTCGGCAGCGTTTCAAAAAGTAGTTGGCGGCACGGGGAGTGAAGCGGGAGCGGGACGCGATCGCCTTGATGGCATCGCTATGAATATCGATATCAAGTATCTTTGCGGACCTTTTTATGATTTCACCGATCTCATCTTCGGTATAAAACTCAAGTTTGAAGACCCCCCCAGAGAAGCGAGAACGTAAAGGTGAAGAAATCATAGCAATACGAGTTGTTGCTGCTATAAGGGTGAAAGAGGGCAGTTCAAGTTGTATGGTCCTTGCAGAAGGACCCTTACCAATGATAATATCGAGAACCCCTGACTCCATGGCAGGATAGAGCACTTCCTCTATTGCTTTGTTGAGTCTGTGTATTTCGTCAATAAAAAGTATGTCTCCATGGGCGAGGTTCGTAAGGATAGAGGCTAAATCGCCGACTTTCAATATTGCCGGTCCAGAGGTGACCTTCATTTGAGTGCCTGATTCCTTTGCAATAAGATGCGCAAGTGTTGTTTTTCCAAGACCTGGAGGGCCATAGAACAAAATATGCTCAGGAGGATGCTTTCTTTCCTGTGCGGCAGTCAAAAGGATATGCAAATTATCCTTGATCGACTTTTGGCCGATATAATCTGCCCAACGGGAAGGGCGTAGGGTGTTATCGAGATAGCCGGTTTCAGCAGTACTATCCTTGGTTGTTATCGGGATATCACTTGACATGTTAAGTAAAGTATGCTAAGCTACTTGTTATAGCCTTCATACAGTAATTATAGCATTTTGACAGAAATTCCGCGGAAACCTATCGGATTCATAAATCTCTAAACAATATGGCTTGTTTGTTCAAGTCATCTGATGTAGCTTTGAGGACATTCTGGTTATCACTCCGGTGTATACACTGGGGTTATCCTTGAGTCTACGTTTAACTTTTGGTGATCGCATTGAAAGTATTGTTTAGAGATTTACGCATCTGATATCTCTTCTCTCTGGGTCTAATACTACTCCTCTTATTTAAAAATTCAATTGACACGAGCGTGTCGTTGAGTTTTATTTCTTTTTAGTTGAGTGTGTATGGGTGGTTTTTATTTTCTTGCTCTGCCTTTTTCATATCATCTGCTTGTTTTCGTACAAGACGCTCAAGCATCATATGATCTTGCTGTTCGCGTTGCTTGAGTGTATGAACTATACCCTCTAAACCCCTGTCAGTTTCGCCCACTTTCTGCAACTGTTTCTTTTCGAGCTCCATTTCCTGCTCGAGCTTCTTTACTTCATTTTCTTTCATATGAATCGCATCTTCATGAGACTTTATTTCAGAAGCTAAAGTTGTCTTTTTTATCTGCGCTTCACGAAGCGCATTCTCTTTTGCCACAAGCTCACGCTTCTCATCTTCCAATTTACTCTCAAGGCTCTTTATTGCGGGGTTTACCATTATCATATTTTTTTGAATCGAATTATATTAATTTTCAATTGTGATAACTCTCTCAAGCTCGTCGAGGGAAGTGATACCTTTCAAAACTTTTACAATACCGTCTTGCTTGAGGGTAAGTATGCCTTGTGGGGCAGCAGCTTTTTCAAGCTCTTCCTCACTTGGATTCATATCCACGACACTATTCACCTCAGGGGAAATTCTCATTCCCTCATAAATACCAACTCGACCCTTATAACCAGTCTGGTTACATTTCTCACAACCTGCCGCGGTGTATATTTGGGCCGGCGTCGGTGGAATTTCTGTTTTATCAAAAATAGTTGCGGTAACTTTTTCTATAAGAACCTTAACCTCTCCATCAAAAGGGAGGGGCTTTCTGCAATGCTCACAAAGCTTTCGCACAAGTCGCTGGGCAAGGACAATGTTGATTGCTGAGCTCATGATCTTTGAATTAATTCCAAGATCGATGAGGCGAGGAAAGGCACCCGCAGCGCTGTTTGTGTGGAGTGTAGAGAACACAAGGTGTCCTGTAAGTGCGGAGTTGACGGCGATTGCTGCTGTTTCACCGTCCCGGATCTCTCCCACCATGATGATGTCAGGATCTTGTCGGAGAGCAGAACGGAGGCCGTCGAGGAAGGTGTACCCCTTATCGTTTGTTTGTGTCTGAACGATTCCAGGAAGGTGGTATTCGATAGGGTCTTCAATCGTAATGATTTTCACTGTGGGGTTATGTACTTTTTTCAAAAAAGCGTAGAGGGTCGTTGTCTTTCCAGAGCCAGTCGGTCCTGTTGTTAGAAGCATACCATTAGGCTTTTCAATCTCTTTTAAAATAATATCAAGAAGTCGCGGTGGAATCCCAAGATCCTCCAAAGGAACACCAATCGATTTTGGGTTGAGGATTCGCATAACGATTGATTCATTGTATGCCCCAGGAAGGATCGATGTTCGAATTTCAATATCAACATCTTTCACATGAACGCTAAATCTTCCGTCCTGGGAGTCTTTTTTAATATTCAACTTGAGTCCAGAAAGAAGCTTGATACGAGACAGAAGTAGGGCATAAGTATCTTTGTCGAAGTTTACAACATGTACAAGCACTCCATCGAGGCGATACCGAAGACCAATGTATTCTTCTTCAGGCTCGATGTGCACATCGGACGCCCCGGTTGCCAGCGCACCCGCAAGAATCGTTTCAAGAATTCTTGAGACACGGTAACTTTTCTTCATTGAAAGCGTGCTCTCGAGAATGGAAATAATTGTCGGTAGACCGTTTGCCTTTTCTATAATCGTTGACATCTCATCACTCGCAATCTCAAGAGAACCTGCCTTGCTTTCATAAGCGAATGAAAGATCCTTGTATGAATTCCATGCACGCTCAAGACTTGCAGTTGAACAAATGAAGAGGGTAGGCTCAAACTTCTTTTCTTTAAGACTAGAAACTATTTCCTGAATTTTAGGGTCCTCAGGGTTTCTCACAGCAATTTTTATTTTCTTATCAACGAGTGAAAAGGCAACCATTTTATGCTCGCGGGCTGTTTTTTCTTCGATCAAACGCATCGCGTCGGTATTGATAAGAGTGATGGAAAGGTCGATGTATTCTATGCCGTACTTAGCAGAAAGGAGTTGAACAAGCTCTTCTTCTTCACGCTTTAAAAGATCACCAATTTTTCTTTTCTGCTTATCTTCATCAAATTGAATCATATGTTTAAAATGTTGGATTAATTATATCCCATAAGGCTTATCTGGCTTCTATTGACTTTGTATGCCATTATGGTATAATAGTAACAGTGGGGGTTGTGGACACGAAGTTCACACCACTAAACGGAAAGCTCATCTTATGAAGATCAAACATCTCCTCTGGCTGGCAATGCTGGCCCTTTGTCTTGTCCTTAACGGCTGCGCCGCTCCAAACGGACGGTGTCGGGATTCGCAAGCGGGAATCCGGAACTGGCAACGGTCGCTCACAGCGCCGATGCGGGAATCGGATATCCCAGTGGCACCTGTAACCAGGAGCTACACACATTACAGTGATGGCAGCTACAGTTACACGCGGAATCGGGGAACGGATACTTACATCTCCAAATGGTGTGATCCGTACTCAAGAACACCGCGCACGGAATTCCGTCAGAATTCCTATGACTATGAATCGAAGAGCTATACGCCGCGGTATTACTATCCGCAGACGTACTCCGATCCCAGTCGTGGGCCACGGCCTGCATATGTTCAAGGCTACATTCCACTCAAACCGCAATTTCGGCCTTAGTGGGGAATAGTCGCAAAGAGGTGCCCGGTATCAGAATTCGCTGATACCGGGCTTATTGTTTGTCTATTTTTTCATGCATGGTATAGTTTTTTTATGAAAACAGTCGTGAGTTATTCACTTGAAGATACACAAAAGTTCGCTAAGGAGTGGTTGGCATCTTTGTCGCAACGAGACGAAGCAACCATCGTTGGACTTTATGGAAACCTCGGAGCAGGGAAGACAACCTTCACTCAGGCTGTGGCACGAGAACTTGGAATCGAAGAACCTACAACAAGTCCAACTTTTGTTATTGAAAAACTTTATCAGACGAAACACCCATTTTTTAAAAGACTTATACATATAGATGCATATCGACTCGATGCTGGAAGGGAGCTCACCGCGCTTGATTTCGAAACTCTTGTCGAGAATCCAAACAATCTCATTCTTATAGAGTGGCCAGAAAATGTAAAAGAAATTTTACCAGAAAGCCATCTAAAAATACGATGTGAGTTTGTCGATGAGACAACGAGAAAGTTTGAGTTTGAATAATTTAATTTTTAAAAGAGACAACCCGATCAGCTTTGCGCCGACCGGGTGTTTTGAAAATTATCTGATTAATTTTTTGGTATCGTGCCAGCACCCTGCTTCTCAAGTTCGTTGATGAGCAATGCAATCGCGAGTGGGCGCGGGCCGAAGGGAATTTCATCCCCATTAAAAGGGAAGTCGAGGAGAATTTTTGCGTTCTGATCAGCCTCATCGCAATAAGCCCGAATGAGGTGTTCGCGATTTGCTTCAGCTTCGTCTTTTGATGTGAACAGGGTGAGTTCCAAAAGATTAGAAACCCCGCCGTGGTTGTTTACGCCAAAACCGACCCATATCTCCAACCCGATAAGCTTGCAAATCCGGTGTTCGCCGTCCCAGGCATCGTTTCCGTTGCGAGACAAGACTTCACCACTTTGGATTTCTCGAAAAACTCTTCGAAGAACTTCAACTGCATTCATGGATAGTAATTTGGTTGAACTGCTTTTTGTTGACCGTGCTGCGATTACTTTATAATTATTCTTTGATTTGTCAAGAAACCTTAATTCGTTTTTAGGGTACAATAAGCACATGTCAAAACGTCTTGTACTGCTCGACTCTCACGCAATCCTTCATAGGGCATACCACGCCTTGCCCGATTTCGCATCGTCAAAGGGCGAACCTACAGGTGCACTCTACGGTTTGACCACAATGATCATCAGTATTATTTCCGAACTCAAGCCTGACTATATCGTAGCGTGCTACGATCTTCCTGGCCCGACATTCCGAGATGAGGCATACAAAGACTACAAGGCGGGCAGGGCAAAGACTGATGGTGATCTCATCATGCAGATTAAAAGATCAAAAGATGTTTTTAAGGCTTTGAATATTCCTGTGTATGACAAGCCAGGTTTCGAAGCCGATGATATGCTCGGAACTATCACTGAGCAGTTGAAAAATAATTCCGAGATTGAAGTCGTCGTTGCTTCTGGAGATATGGATACGCTTCAGCTTGTTACTGGAAAAAAAGTACAGGTTTACACTCTCAAAAAAGGAATCAAGGATACGATTATGTATGACGAGAAAGCAGTGAAAGAAAGATTCGGCTTTGGACCGCTTCTTTTGCCTGATTATAAAGGTCTTCGAGGAGACCCCTCTGATAATATTATTGGTATAGCGGGAATTGGTGAAAAAACAGCAACGACATTGATCACAAATTTTGGAACCATTGAAGAAATGTACCAAACACTCGAGAAAAAGGGTGGCGAAGAAAAATTTAAAAAAGTTGGCATTACGGACAGGATCATTAATCTTTTAAAAGAGGGCAAAGAAGAGGCTGAGTTTAGTAAGATGCTCGCAACGATTCGACGTGATGCGCCGATCGAATTTGTTTTGCCAGAGGAGTTTAAGTCTGGACTTGATCAGGAAAAAGTTTCAAAGCTTTTCAGCGAACTTGATTTCAGGACTTTGTTGACGCGACTCAACTATGCGCTTGGAAATGAGATTAAGACTGACGAGGCAGCTGAAAAGAAAAAAGAAAAAGAGCAAGAAAAAATCCTACAGAATATTGATCCAGAAGAATTAAAAAAGACTTCTGTCGCGCTCTGGATTTTGAATTCAAATATTACCGACCCAAAAGTCGAGGATATCCAGAACTTTGCAAAGACTCAGGATTTTACGAAGGCTTCTGAAATAATTTTTGCCGAACTCGAAAAGAGGGGATTGAAAAAGGTGTATGACACTATCGAAGCGCCGATTATTCCGATAATAGACAAGATGGATGCCCGAGGAGTGAAGATTGATGTCGCCTTCCTTAAAGATCTTTCAAAGACGTATCACACCGAGCTTTCTAAGCTTGAGAAAAAGATTTGGGAATACGCTGGGGTGGAATTTAATATCAATTCTTCAAAACAGCTCGGCGAAATCCTCTTTGATAAAATGGCGTTGACAGCGAAGGGTCTAAAAAAGACGGCGGGCGGTGCACGTTCGACTCGTGAATCAGAACTTGAGAAGCTTCGTGATGCGCACCCAATCGTGCCACTACTTTTTGAATACCGCGAGCTTCAAAAGCTTCTTTCGACATATATCGACACGATACCAACACTTGTCGATGACAATAACCGCCTCCATGCACACTTCCTACAAGCGGGTTCTATGACAGGACGAATGGCTTCACAAGGTCCTGGTTTGCAGAATATTCCTGTAAAAACTGACCTTGGCCGTGCGATCAGAAATGCTTTCATTGCAGAGAAAGGCTTTGTGCTTGCCTCACTCGACTATTCTCAGATCGAGCTTCGTATTGCAGCATTTCTTTCTGGTGATGAAAAGCTTATTGAGATTTTTAAAAGAGGGGATGATGTGCACGCATCTGTTGCTTCGGAAGTTTTTGAAGTGCCGCTTGATAAAGTTGATCGAGAGATGCGACGCATCGCAAAGGTCATCAACTTCGGAATACTGTATGGTATGGGTGTAAACGCATTGAGGCAGAATCTTGGAGAAACAACTACACGTGCTGAAGCGCAGAAATTTTATAATGACTATTTTGAAAAATTTTCAGGCCTCGCGAAGTATCTTTCTGAAACAAAAGCTGATGCCGCACGCAAAGGTTATACTGAAACCTTTTTTGGCCGCCGCCGACATTTCGAAGGAATCAATTCGAAAGTTCCTTTTATCAGAGCGATGGCAGAACGCATGGCTATCAACGCACCAATACAAGGTACGAATGCAGACATTGTGAAAATCGCCATGAAGCGAATCGATGACTACCTTACTGAGAAGGGTCTGCAAGAAAAGGCATACCTCATCCTTCAGGTGCATGATGAGCTTGTGTATGAAATAAAAAAAGAAATTGCAGACGAGCTTGTTCCGGAAATTAAGAAGATAATGGAAACCGTTATCGATCCAAAGGATATTAAGGGAATAAAGTGTATTGCTAATTCTGCAGTAGGGAATAATTGGGGGGTATTGAAGTAATTTTGCTATTCGTTTCCGTTTGTGGTATTTTTTGATTCGATCCCGCACACAAACTTCAACTAAAACCGAATACATCGCATGCAAACACTACCTAAGCTCGATCTAAACGCCGTACGGAAACAATGCTGCAGATATGGTTCTGATGGTAAGTTACCCGTCAGCTTCCCATCTCTTCCTATGGGCACGACACTCATCGCGGTCATCATTGGTGGACAAAGCCAAAGTGCCTATGAGATTTCGAGTCCGAGTGACTACGCGATCCTTTTGCACAACACCGCCGATGAGGCCCATCTGAGAACCGAACTTTACACCGTCGGATCCTCGTCACTCAAGCGCCTTCGGCAAAAATAACGTTTTGCAAGTTCACCCCAGCCGGCCCCGCAAGGAAGCCGGCTGAACTTTTTATATAGGTTCATTTATCCTATACTATACCCATGATTTACTTCTTTCATGGGACTGATACAAACAAAGCCCGAATTAAAGCCCATGAGCTTATTGATTCTTTGCGTAAGAAGCGTCCAGACGCTTCGTTCTTCAGCATCAATAGTGAGAATTTTAATCCTGCACAGCTTCAGGAGTATATCGGTGGGCAAGGGCTTTTTTCGAATAAATATATAGTTTTTCTCGATAGGCTTTGTGAAAAAAAGGAAGCGAAGGCGGATTTTATCGATGTACTCAAGGAAATTTCTGAGTCTGAGAATATTTTCATCGCCCTCGAAGGAAAGCTCGACAAGGCGACGACAACTAAGATTGAAAAGAAATCCGAAAAGTCAGCCGTCTTCGATTTGAAAGAAAATCAGATAAAAGAAGCGGACTCAAGTGTTTTTGAACTCGCAAATGCTCTTGGAAGGAAAGATAAAAAAGAACTCTGGATGCTTTACAGGGAATATGTCGATAAGGGAAGCGCACCAGAAGAGCTTCATGGAATCCTTTTTTGGAAAGCAAAGACAATGCTTCTGTCTGGGGGGCAGAGCAATTGGAGCCAGGAGGAACTATTGAAACTTATTGACGGGTTAATTACTGTCTATCACGAGGCGAGAAGGGGAAACCATGAACTTGAAACAGGCTTAGAAAATTTTCTCTTAAACAGATAGTAATCGTCACTCATCCCCGTGATATACTTTGTGTACAAGGTTATCATGAATTTTCATCTTGCTATTCATAATATAGGGTTCGTGCTTTCTGCAATCGCAACACTCGGTGCCCTTGTATTTGTTACATTAAACAACCCACAAGCCAAAGGCCACACACCGATGGCATTTCTTTTCCTTTCCGTCCTTATTTTCATTGTTTCTCATATTATTGGTGTGAATATTGCTGATCCGGAAATTTCGAGAAAAGTATTTATGCTCAATCTAGTTGTCTTCTTCATGGGAATACTTAGTGTACACACAATACTTTCCGTTCTTGGGAAAGTTGGTAAAAGAAAATTCATCCTAGCTTCGTTTTATGTGCTCGGAATCGGGTTGTGTATTTTTTTCATAAAGAACCCCGAGCTGCTTTTTCTTGATTCTGTCTCGAAGATGTATTTTTTGAATTATTATGAACCAGGCACGCTCAGCTGGATAAGGATATTTTTTCTTCTTGGATTATGCCTCCCATATCTTATCTATGAAATATTCCTCTCGTACCGTGAAGCTGATACCAACAATAGCAAGATACAACTGAAGTTTCTCGCGGGTTCTTTCGTTGCGACATATATCGTGGGGCACATACCCAATTTTCTAGTTTACGACATAAAGATAGATCCACTATGGGGAATGGCCTTCATGATTGTTTTTGCGATTGTTTTTGCCTATGCCTCGATTAAATATGAGCTCATGAATATTAAGGTTATAGCAAAGCAAGCTTTCTTTTATGCAATTACAGTCGGAACCATTGGGGGAACAATTGTTCTATTCGAATATCTCAACCGAGTCATAGCACTTAACTATCCACTATTTCCGGTCTGGGTTCTTCCAGCGCTCTCAATTTTCCTTGTTATGGTTATTACGCTTGTTGTTTGGGAAAAGATTCGCGAGGTTGATCTTTTAAGGTATGAGTTTATTACAACCGTCACTCATAAGTTTCGTACACCCTTGACTCAGATAAAATGGGCAACTGACACTCTCGAAAAGAATAGGCTTCATCTTCAGGATAGCGATCAGATTGGTTACATAAAGTCAGCGAATAGTAAGCTTATCGAATTGACTAACTTGCTCGTGAGTATTTCTGAGGTTGAAAGTAATGTTTATGAATATCATATTGAAAAGACGAACCTAAAAAAACTAGCAGAAGAGGCGCTAGCTTTTGTTGAAACTTCAATTGTCGCTAAAAAGATAACGATTAAAAATGATTTTACCGTAGACACCTTCGCTAACTGTGATGCAGCAAGAATAAAATTCGTCATACAAACCTTTATTGAGAACGCTGTTAGTTATACACCCACAGGAGGTGTGGTCAATATTTCCTTGTACGAAAAGGGCACAAGAGTCTTCCTAACAGTTAAAGACTCCGGAATCGGTATAACTAAGAACGAGCTACCTCTTATTTTCTCAAAATTTTACAGAGGCAATACCGCGAGGACAACCGACACGGAAGGTATGGGTATAGGGCTTTTTATTTCAAAGGAAATAATTACGAGACATAAGGGAAAGACCTGGGTCGAATCAGATGGTCTTAGTAAGGGAAGTACGTTCGGTTTCTCGTTACCAATAGCAGAATAAATATGTGCGCCCAGTATTAGTAAATACTAGCCGACCTCGCTCGAAAGAGAAAAGAGCCCGAAACAGGCCCTTTTCTCTTTACTCACTCGGTGCGCCCAGTAGGAATCGAACCTACGACCCACTCCTTAAAAGGGAGATGCTCTACCGACTGAGCTATGGGCGCAATTGTGCAATGATATTAACACAAAATCCACAATTGGCTAGAGTGGAAGGTCAAAAGCGAAAAACCCAGGTCCCGTAAGGAGTAGTGTCAATGAAATGATGAAAAGGATCAGATAGTAATTTACGCCATCAGTAAGGAAGGCCTTTTGTTGAATTTTTTGGATCAAACGAAAACCAAGGATGATGGCTGCGGCAAGAGCGGCAAGTTGGGTATAGACACCCAAGATGAGGCCGAGTGCTATGATTGCTTCAACAACACCAAATGATATATCTTGAGAGCTAATGCGTTTTTTCAATTTTCCATATGCCCAGAGAGCGAAGACAGCTCCAATGGTAAGACGAAGAAGGAGTGGTGCAAATCCTTCAAAAGCAAGCAATGATGGAAAAATTGATAACATGTTGATATTTGATTAATTTCCTATAAAGTACTGTTATGGTATCACAAATTCATATCTTGCTCCATGATATTCGCAGCACACACAATGTCGGCGCTATTTTCCGCACCGCAGACGCTGTTAGTGTTTCGAAGATCTATTTATCTGGGTATACTCCTGCGCCAGTAGATCGTTTCGGCCGCGCTCGTACCGATATCTCAAAGGCCTCGCTCGGAGCAGAGAAGACGGTTGCTTGGGAGAGTGTCGAAGATGTGCAGAAATTTCTGAGGGGTATGAAGTGTGAAGGTTTTCACATTTGCGCTGTTGAGCAGAATGAGCGATCGATTGATTATAAAAAGATTCCGAAGAAAGAAAAGATTTTAATAATTATGGGTAATGAAGTTGGTGGGGTAGAGAAGGGAGTTTTGGATATATGCGATACGATTGCTGAAATCCCGATGTTTGGAGAAAAAGAATCTTTAAATGTATCTGTTGCTGCAGGAATCGTATTATATAGTTTAATTTAACCTCTGATGAACATCACAAAAATGTGTACCTCGTCCAGCAACAACTATGCGAACAATTTTTCCTTTACAACCTTTTTTTGAGCACATCGTCCCAGTCTTCCTGTAAGCACGATGCTGCTCTTGAAATTTCCCAGGTTTCCCATCGATATTCCTGTAGTCAGACATTGAATCACCCCCGAAGTTGATGCCTCTAAGAAGGGTGGTGCGGATCGCTGTATACAATCCCTTCAACTTTTTTTCTGGGATAGTTTTTACCTGTTGTTCGGGATGTATACCGGCTCGCCAGAGGCTTTCATCGCTGTAAATATTTCCTATACCAGCCATAATAGCCTGGTCTAGAAGAACTACTTTTATTTTTCCATAGGGTTTTTTGAGGATTCTTTGTTTAAAAACCTTAAAAGTAAAATTCTTCTCGAGCGGTTCTGGGCCGATTCCCTTAAGATGATCAGTCTCGTGCATAGTCTCCGTATCAAGCAAGGTAACCTTGGCGAATTTCCTCATATCACACAACTCGAGAGATTTTCCGTTCGAAAGTTTTATTATTAACCTGATATGTCGATTGAAGGGGTCTTCTCGGTTGTAATCCCCATAAAGCACATGACCTGTCATTTTCATGTGGATAAGTATGGTTTTTCCTGTGGAAAGGTGGATAAGCACGTTCTTTGCCCGTCGACTGACACTGATTATTTTTGCTCCTTTAATTTTTTTCTTGAAAGTCTTGAAATAAGTTGGATCCTTTATGTTGTCAGACCCATAGAAATATGTGCTGTTATAGCTTGTCCACACATCCACAATTACAAGACCGCGCACTACACGGTCCAACCCCGAAGCTGTGGTTTGTACTTCTGGCAGTTCTGGCATACAATTCTTATATCACATTTCGTATTTCACTGCTCGATGAAACATCTTAAATATACTTTAATAGCAATTTTTGCCCTCTCTGTTGTGGGAACACCTTGGGCTATTACTGTTTTCCCACAGAGCACACGTTTCGTCGATTCAATTTTTAGTTATGTTGGAAACAACTTCACAGCGGTATTTCTTCATACGCCAGTGATT
The DNA here is from genome assembly GCA_030917665.1 of Patescibacteria group bacterium. Classification (GTDB taxonomy): domain Bacteria; phylum Patescibacteriota; class Minisyncoccia; order Phycocordibacterales; family PALSA-1337; genus CAIOGI01. The sequence goes on from JAUPUH010000010.1 coordinate 13,817, forward strand.
ACTATTGCTCAGCTTCAAAAGAAGTATGACGCAGCCGAGCGCAGCAAAACAAAAGTTAGGATACTTATCATGCCAGGACATGAGCCTGATTATGGTGGCGCAGAGTATGGTGATCTCAAAGAACGTGATATGACCGTTGACCTCGCACGTCATCTCGAAAGTTTTATTAATAATAATTCACGGTACGATTCTTTCTTGGTTCGTGATAAGTTCAATTGGCACCCAACACTTGCGAATTATTTCAATACCCACTGGAGTGAAATCTTGGCTTTCTTTGACGAAAGGAAAAGTGAAACGCTGCAACTCGTAAACAGCGGGACAGTAAGGAGGGTTGAAGATGGCTTGATCCACAACAGCGCACGACGGGATGTCGCACTTCGACTTTATGGAATCAATAAATGGTCGAACGAGAATCAAATTGATATTGCTCTTCATATTCACTTTAATGACTATCCACGCAGGAACACTTCTGAGCCAGGAAAATACTCTGGTTTTGCTATCTACGTTCCTGAGAAGCAATATGCCAACAGCACAACCACAAGTGCAATCGCGGATTCTATCTTTAAAAGACTCGCAAAATACAACGCTGTAAGTGATTACCCTCCAGAGGAATCAGGAATAGTCGAGGAGCAGGATCTCATCGCTATCGGTTCTTACAATACACTTGATGTCCCGAGTATGCTTATTGAATACGGATATATATATGAACCGCAATTCGCCG
>JAUPUH010000067.1 GCA_030917665.1 Patescibacteria group bacterium
GAAAAGATTGCAAAGGATCTCGGTGTGAAGCTTGTGAAAATTACAAGTTTCTACGACTCATCTGATGAGCAGTACTACCCATACGCTCGAGAGTCAGCTCTTGGCATGGGAGGCGACATGGTGGCAGTAAAGGCAGCTGTAGCCCCGGAAATCCCAAAGGGGGAGCAGAAGGTGACTGCTACAGTAAGCATCAGCTACGAAATACGATAAGCCCAACTTGACGAAAAACTCCGAAAGAGGTAGTATTTATCCACTACCCCCTTCGGGGTTTTTTAATACAAGAACTAATCAAAAGACTATGAAAATCACAGAATACATAAAGGATACACGAGCGGAAATGTCTCATGTGACATGGCCAAGCAGGAAGCAGGCGATCTTATTCTCAGCTGCTGTGGTCATTGTTTCTATTGCAACAGCTGCATTTCTTGGTCTTTTTGATTACATTTTCTCACGACTCCTTACACTTTTCGTTTAATTAACTTATTTAAAATATTACTATGTCAAAACAGCAAATTGGCGGTGAAAGGAACTGGTACGCGATTCACACCTACGCAGGGTATGAGAACGCTGTAGCAAGGAACCTTAAGCAGCGAATCGAGTCTCTCGGAATGGAGGACCGAATTTTCAATGTTCTTGTTCCTACTGAAAAGAAGATTAAGATCAAAGGGGGGAAGAGAATCGAGGAAGAAGAGAAGATTTACCCTGGTTATGTCCTTGTAGACATGGTTGTAACCGATGACTCTTGGTATGTTGTTCGAAACACACCTCGAGTTACTGGATTCGTTGGATCAGGAGTATTTCCAGTTCCATTGGAAAAGAAGGAAGTTGACTCTCTCTTCTCTCGAATGAACAAAGATGAGGTTAAGCATACGATTGACCTTGTTAAGGATGAGAATGTGAAGATTGTCGACGGACCATTCAAGGATCTTGAAGGTAAAGTGAGCGAAGTTGATGACAGCCGAGGTAAGATCAAGGTGCTTGTTTCGATGTTCGGCCGAGAAACACCAGTAGAGCTCGATTTCTTGCAAGTTAAGAAGATTTAAAGTACTATCCTGTATACCTCGTGCTTCTAGAGGAACCTATTATATAACCCAAAACAATGGCTAAAAAAGTAATAAAAAAAGTAAAAGTTATCGCCCCAGCTGGAAAGGCAACTCCTGCGCCACCACTTGGACCTACTCTTGGTCAGGCCGGCGTTAACATCGGAGATTTCACAAAGAAATTCAATGATGCTACGAAGACTATGATTGGAGATATGATCCCAGTCGTTATCACAGTGTACGATGACCGAACATATGATTTCGTACTAAAAACTCCTCCAGCAAGTTCACTTATTCTTAAGGCGGTTGGTATTGAGAAGGGAGCAGGAAAGCACGCTGTAAAGCGAGCTGGAACTATCACAAAGGCTCAGGTACGAGAAATTGCAGAACGAAAGATGCCTGACTTGAATGCAAGCACTATCGAAGCAGCGATCAAGATCATTGAGGGCTCATGCCGATCAATGGGAGTAGATGTTAAATAAGCTAGTCAGTTAGTTTAGGAGTCCCAGAGTAATCAACTGAATATTCCAAGAGAAGAGCCCCAGTACTGTCAGAAGTCTGGGCGCTTTTCAATTTGAGGGTGTATCTCAAATCCTCACTGAAGAGATTGATTCCTTTTCCAAAGAAAAGAGGTTCGACTGTTAGATAAACAGTATCAATGACACCTGCTTTCATAAACATTCCATAGATCTGAGAACCCCCGCAAATAGCAACTTCTTTGAAACCACGTTCTTCTAGTTTTTTCAAAAGATCAGCGGGTTTATCCTGTGTGACTTCGACACCTTCGAATTTCTGGCTTTTTGAATAGATGATATTTGTACGCTCCTTGAGAGGGGTGCCAATTGTCTTATAAGTTGCAGAACCCATCACGACAACACCTGCACGTTTCGTGAGTTCAATGAAGCGTTTCTTGTCGGCTTTGCTGGTCCAGTTGAAAGGGCTGTGCTGAGCGTCTTTTGCGATGAATCCATCGACAGTGACCGCTGCGATAATGAAGGCTTTTATCATAGTATATATTCTATCATATAAAAAAGCTGCCCTCGTGAGAGGGCAGCCGTGTTTAGGTTGAGTGGAAAAGAATTACTCGTCCACAAAGATTGACTGCTTTTTCTTGAGGCGGTCCCTAAGCCGCTCAGGAAGAAAGACAGTTGCAACGGCCGGACCAGTTTGGTCGGGGACTTGGATCTGCCCATGAATATGAGCGATCGTCGCGCCACTGAATTCGAATGCTCCGAATCGCATACAAAACATTCCACCGCGGATATTATAAGTCTGTTCAACCCACTGGAGGATTTTCACAATTTCTGCTGATTCCTCCAGAGTTACATCTTGGAGGTGGACCCGGTGTTTTTTAAGGACAACCACAAAGTGGTTCGAATGGTGTGGGTAAGGGAAATCATTCCGCTTGAGCCACCAGTGTTCCCACAGAGTTGGTTCTATGGGTGGGTTTTTGAGTGTTAATATTTTGTCAGCACAGAAGGGGCACTGGCCAGACTCATTTGCAACAGCAAGCTGTGTTTGATAGTCCGGGCTGACAGCATGTTTAACATGCCCGAGTGTTTTTCCGTCATTCATAAGCTTATTTCCTACAGGTTTTGGGACGTACGCCAGGGCCAATACTACAAGTCTAGGTCTAAAAGTCAATGATTGATATTTTAATTCCTTTTGCATATACTAAACCTATTAAAGTCTGACTAACCTAAACCTGATGTCAAAACCTATCGTAAAAAATATTCTGGATGCTGGCTCAAACATCTCACATCGTTTTATAAAAGATCAAGGGGAGCTTAAAGAG
>JAUPUH010000068.1 GCA_030917665.1 Patescibacteria group bacterium
CCCATGAGAGTTCAAGTCTCTCCTTCGGCACATGAAAAGTAAGATAGTTGCTATCGTAGGCCCTACAGCTGTGGGCAAAAGTGATTTTGCTGTTGAGTACGCACTCAAAAATAATGGAGAAATAATCTCAGCGGATTCACGGCAGGTCTATAAAGGTCTTGATATCGGGACGGGAAAAATCACTCAAGAAGAAATGAAAGGTATCCCCCACCATCTCCTTGATGTTGCTGATCCAAGCGATAATTTTAATGTTGGGAAATTCAAGGAGCTTGCTGAAAAAGCTATTGCTGATATCTCGTCTCGAGGAAAACTTCCGATCATCTGTGGCGGCACCGGCTTCTATATAGATGCTGTCGTAAACAATATTACGTATCCTGATGTAACACACAATGAAAAGTTACGTGAGGAACTTGAAGAAAAGTCTGCTTCAGAACTTTTTGATACATTAAAAAAGCTCGATGTCGACTATACCCTCTCATTGAACAATTCAGAACAAAACAATCCTCAGCGTCTTATCCGCTCCATAGAAATAGCAACAGCTCTCGGCAAGGTTCCAAAGGTTATTGCGAATGATTCTCAATACGAAATTACATGGATTAAGCTCGAACTCCCTCTTGATGAATTAAAACAAAGAATACACGTACGTCTCACTAAACGTCTCGAAAACGGAATGATCGAAGAAATAGAAAACCTTCACAAAAATGGCTTATCTTGGGAGCGTATGGAAGAGTTAGGACTTGAATACAGATATGTCTCTCGATTCCTTCAAGGATCGATTACAAAAGAAAAAATGATTGAGCAATTGCAGAATGAAATCTGGCACTATGCGAAAAGACAGATATTGTGGTTCAAAAAAATCCAGAATTGACGGGAAAGTTTTTAGTGGTAGTATGTTGGACAGGTAAACTGCACTCAACAAAAACTGAACCCCGTATCTCTTATGCAAAAATCGACTCTTCTCGCAATCCTTGGTGAACAGCCCGAGGCGGCCCTCAAAAGCAACTTTCATGGCCTTGAACGCCAGCTTGCAGATCAATTCACCGACATTATGGCTGTGGTGATGTTCGGTGAGAAACCACCGGTGACCGGACCTGGAAATGATCTCAGTCTTAAGCGTCTTCACGAAGTCGTAGACGAGGTTGTCTATGAATCCCACACCCGGCTCGGTCGTCTTGCCGCCGCCTATGCTTTTGTCCACGAGATAAAACGAGGTGAGAGCAAAACCGAGATGGAGGGGCACATCCTTCGTCTCATTGAGTCGCTGAGCGACTCCTCCCAGCATGTCCCCGATACGCTCATCGCGATACTCCTCCGTCTGGACATCTTCGGTATGAACATCGAAAAAGCCGCGCGTGCAAAGATAGCGGCAACCCTCGCGTTTGTTCCTGCCCCCAACCCCCAGTTGCAACTCGCAGTTGGTGGGGCCGTGGACTAGTCAGTTCACACACTTTCACTCCACCTTCTTTGGGAAACCAGAGAGGGTGTGATTTTTTATATAACAAAACTCCGGCTTAAACCGGAGTCCTGTTTGAGATAATAATTTTATACGATTACTTATTGTCTGTGCTCTCAAGAGCGCTATATGCACTCGCTGTGTTCATATACTTGTTAGAGTTTATGACAGCAATGCTTGAAGCTGTGATTGCAGATCGACATGCTTTTACAGTATCCTTGCATCCGATTTCTACGAAAATATTGTTTCCAATATCAGACTTCGCTGGAATCCATGTAGCAACTCCGTCGTTAAGAGTCTTGTCGCTCACGGTTCGGACAAGCTCATATCGATTAGGATTGCTTGAAACTTTCTTGATAACATTAACCTTAACGTTATCAGAAGAGTAGTTAGAAGCTGTCCATTTCAATGCCTGCTTGTTTCCAATTTCTATTGTCTCACCACCCTTATGGCTTGTGAGAGAAAGAAGTCCATCAACTGATGTGCCATTGATAGCTGCTCGAGTCATTGGGCCAACATATCCAGTGGCGCTAATCTTCTTTGATGTCTGAAAAGCTTTTACAGCTTCTGCAGTAGCATTGAAGTAGTTTCCTGTTGCTTCTCCTTTGAAGTATCCCTTCTCAGAAAGAAACTGCTGGAGACTCTTAACATCAGCACTGTTCTTCATTCCGAATGACAAATCCTTATTGAAATTCGTTGCTGCCTGAGCTGTAATCGTAACTGAAAGTCCGATTACAACTGCTGCGACAAGGAAAATCATCTGTTTTCGTGTGTTCATGCGTATAATTAATTATTTATTAATACGCGTTTTCTACCATATATGACTTAAAAAGTCAATACATTACTTGACTCCTATAAAAAGAATGATGCGGGCGATGGAAGAATCGAACTTCCGACAGCGGTTTTGGAGACCGCAGTTATGCCACTTAACTAATCGCCCTCGTGCTTTAATGTGCCAAAATACTATAGCATATTCAAGAGAAAATCGCCTCTCGGCGACCTCTTTTCCCTATTTAAACTATTTCTTTGCCTCCTTAAAAGTAATATGCTTTCGGAGAGCCTTGCTGAACTTCTTGAGCTCAATCTTTCGCTCGACTTTCTTCTTGTTCTTTCGAGTCCAGTATGTTTCGCCTGTCTCCTTGTTTTTGATTTGTATAAGTTGAATCTGTGACATAGTCCAAGTACTATACCCTACTTTGTTTAAAAATGCAAAAGAAAACCGCAGGCCCATAGCTAGGCGCCTGCGATTCATTGTAACTACAAGTTCATGCTGTTTTAGGGCGTTGCAGTGTCATCACTGCCGTCATTGTTGCCAGAGGCGACCGGAGTGATTCCTTTTCCGACGCCGTCATCCCCACTCCATATCGTCCACTCGTAGGAGGAGTAGTAGAAGTCGAGATTTGCGCCAGACACTGGGTTTAACACTTGTCCAATCATGACAATCTTGTAGGTCTCATAACCCACCAAATTGTTGATAATCAGAGTAGCACCATTATCACTCGGAACCACCTTCGTGCCGAGCAACTGCATCGCACCCTCAGAGTCTTTGCCCCAAATTTCTACTGCAGAGCCCTTGCGGAGCCCGTAGGTATAAATCTGGACATATCCAGTCGGGTCCGATACATGCAGCAGTGCGATTTTCGCATCGTAGTCCTCCCCATTCCGAGTCACAGGTGTTTTAAGTTCAACCTGTTGGAATGACAAGGGGCGTGCATTTTTTTCAATCGCATAGGCCTCGAGTGTGTTGTTGGGAAGCTCAATGCCAAACCCGACACCAGTGTCAGGCTGAGGATCTTGCTGAGGGTTGCTATCTTTGAACGGGATCCGCCCAATGACAGTATTGTTCCGTGCGTCAATGATATTGAAGCCGGTCGGCGGACGCAGTGGATCGAAGCTGATGACAAATGTTCCAGTGCTGGAATCATACCAGCCAGTCGTAGATCCATCTTCGCTTTCGATTCTCGTGTTATTACGATTGTGGTCCCCGGTGAACGTATAGGGAATTTTCGCATAGACATGAGACAAGTTGACCGTTATCCGAATATCATCGGTTTTGATCAAACTTTCTTTGCCAAAGTACCCATGTCGCTTTTCCTGACCGTCGGCACCGTAGCCTGTGACATTAAGCCAGAAGTTTTGAACCTGGCCAGCATACGCCGGAAACTCATAAAGCGGGTGACCGGCGTCAATTGCCAGTTCCACTTCATTAATCCGAAGCTGCGTAATCGCCCAACGCCCGTTAAAGAGTTGAAGGGTGAAGTACGCCTGCACGAAGTTAGTGGTGTTGCCAGTGAATTGATACTGACCATACCAGTACGAGATCGGGGCCTTCGCGAACGCATCAGCAATTTGCTCCGGCGTCGGCTCTGCAGCCTTGAGCGCTGAGGTTTGAATGCCGAGCAGAACGACCACTGCGAGCACGAGGGATTTAACGAATGTGATAGTTTTCATTTCAATTTATCCGTGTTGAGGTTTCTATTGTTTATTGAGTTTATTTGTTTTGGGACACCGAAAAAGTGTAAGTTACCGAGACGCCGTGACCCGCTTTAGGATCAAAGCCCATTTCACTAAGCTGAAGATCGCGAGCTTCCTTTGCAGGATCAGTGTCCGCAGATTCTTCATTTGCGGGGACAAGCTGATTCGTATCAGCAGCTTCGCTAACAGTTACAAGTCCAACCTCCGCTTTGATTTTGGAAGAAAGCGGATTGAATTTGCCTGTCATAAGCATCAGAGTAAGTGTGAGCATCGCGACAATGGCGACGACAGTGAAAAGCTGTTTCATAGTCTTCATAAGCCGTAGTTCCCGTAATTCTCCCATCCTTAAACAATCAAGAAACCTCGCACACGCGAGATTTAACATGAACTTGTCAAAGAACGGAAAGGAGCCTTAATGGCCCCTGTTGTTTTAATTCCATAATATAATAGCATATTTATATATAAAAGTCAATACATCTCAAAACCACAAACGGAGTAGAATAGGATGATGAAAATAAGGCTCAAAAAGCTCATTAAAAGGCTGAATCGAGAAGAAACAAACCCACTTATTACTATCCGTATTTCAGCGGCTGCCTTGCTCCATAACCTCGCTCAATTTCAAGGAATAAAGCCGGAAAATAAAGTAATGCCAGTACTTAAAAGTAACGCTTACGGGCACGGGCTCATTGAGGTGGCTAGCATACTTGAAAACAAAGTGGAGTTTTTTGTGATTGATTCGTATTTCGAGGCATTGGCATTACGCAATGAAGGAATCAAAACTGCCCTGCTTATCATGGGTTATGTACGGCCTGATGTCATGAATTCCGGCAAGCTCAAGAATATTTCCTACGGTATCACCTCTTTCGATACGCTTTATTCCATTTCCTCACCTGTCAAAATCCATTTGAAGATCGACACTGGCATGCATCGACAAGGAATCATGCCTGAAGAACTAGAAAAAGCTTTCTCATATATAAAATCTAATCCAACTATTACACTGGAAGGAATCTGTTCGCATTTTGCCGATGCTGATAGTGTTGATAAAACCTATACAGAAAAGCAGATTAATCTTTGGAACTCAATTGTTAACAAAGCACAGAAAGAATTTCCCTCAATCAAATATGTACATATCAGCAACAGCTATGGACATTCTTTTGCAAATACAATTCAAGCCAATACTTCACGGCTTGGCATCGGATTATATGGACTTGCTGATATCGAAGGACTTGATTTGAAACCTGTTTTGGAAATGAGAACAATTCTCACCAACATAAAAAAGATTGCTAAAGGTGATTCTGTCGGCTACAACAATTCTTTTGTTGCTCTGTATGACATGACAATAGCGACTGTCCCCGTCGGGTACTATGAAGGAATTGATCGACAGCTCTCAAACAAAGGTTCAATCAGAATCAAGGGCACTGATGCACCGATCGTCGGCAAAGTTAGCATGAACATGACGACAGTTGATGTTAGCGCCATAAAAGATTTGAAAATCGGCGATGAAGTACAAGTCATTAGCCCTATCAAATCAGATAGTAATTCAATTTATTCCATGGCACATCTAGGAGAGACAATAACCTACGAACTTGTGGTTAAAATTCCAAGAGAAATTAAAAGAATTATCATATAAAACAAAAAAGCCCCTCGAGGGGCTTTTTTGTTAAAAATCGCAAACCGTTGCCATCATCCGACTATATGCTGCACCATTAACCGTTATCTTATCAGGACTCTGTTCAGCTACTGAATCATCAGATATCGTTCCGTTCCACCCCGACCATATTGTGCTATACCCAGCATCACCATTCACGCTTCCACTTGAGAAACCGCTAACTGGTCCGGTTGACCATTGATTCGCTACGACAGCTGATTGTGTACCTTGAGGCGTCACAAGATTTGCCTGCTCCTGCTCAAGTTGTTGAAAATGTATAGCAACTGACTGCATTCTCGATCCGGAATACCATTCACTTGAATTGATCTCGGTTAACTTAATTTCACAACCGCCTGCATCTGTGCACATGTTAACGCCATTCTTAAGAAGACTGAGTTGGGCCTGTGCATTTACTGGTGCAGATACGCTGTTACAAGAATTTGCAGCTGCACCTTGCCAACTAGCCTTTCCGCTTGTATCTGCAGTCAAGACTTGTCCTACTGAAAAACCCGTGCTAGTCGCCACGTATAAATTGCTCACAAAAAGATTCACCAGAGAAAGTGGTCCTGATTTCAACTGCGCAGAAGATCCAACATTAAGTGGAGCTGGTGTATTACAAGCACCTTCAGGGCCGCATGCTGGTCCTGTGAAGGTTTGAGCTCCCGCATATCCCATACCAAGCGTTAAAATCAATCCAAGAGCAATCGCTTTTAAATTTTGAAGAATTTTTGTTTTCATTGTCTATTGATTTTGATTTAGGTTTCTAAAAATTTCGTTTACTTGTCTTTCACTTAGTTGAGGTGCCTTCTCAGATTCAGTTTTCAATTTAACCATCACAGCTTGTTTATCCTCCTTGCTTAAGCCGTCTGACTTTTGCAATTCTGGAACAACATTGTTATTAGAAATTACACTGACTTGATTGATCTTATAAAATAAAATAGAGCTGAACACGACCGTAAACGCTAAAATAGATAAAAGCACATGCAACCTCCGATGCGGATGCTGCGGCAAAAACGTTTTTGCAAAATTATCTGAAGGGCTTGATGCCATTAGTATAAGTATAACAAAAAAACCCTTTGAAAAGGGTTTTTTTGTGGATAAGCCGTCTATTGAAAAGGTGGAGATGAAAGTGGTCCTACCCATGGTCCAGTCACTGCCCATCCATATCCAGCATTTGATGCTAGGCATTGCGCTGCCCCTGTAACTGCATTAAGTCTACAAAGAATTAAAGATCTGTATCCGG
>JAUPUH010000069.1 GCA_030917665.1 Patescibacteria group bacterium
GATTTCGTGATTAAGTGTCGATCCAGCATCAAGGATGTCGATTGGCCGATCTGGCATTTGAGAAATGAGCCATGGAAATTCTATGACTCGCTCATCAAGCCCAAAGCAGTATTTCTCGGGTAGTGTTCCTCGAGTTTTAAATACCTCAAGTGTTTTTGAGTCAGAGATTACTGTTTTGATCATCTTCCATTTGAATTCATTGTAACCCCGAGACCATGGTTTTTTTCCTTATTTCAAGTAGATGAATGCTCTGCCTTTTCCACGGAGAGTGTTTATGTCTTTATATAGTTTTTTTAGTTTGTTTTTCATGATGCATTTTTGAAAAGTTCGTGGAGGGCTTCAATCATTTGCTTTACTCGTGCTGCATATGTATGCTCGTTTAAGGTTCTTTTTTGTCCTGCCTCAGCTATCATTTTTCTCTCCGTTTCGTTCTTTAAATAGTATTTTATTTTATCATCCAGTTCTTGGGGGGAGGAGTAGGTTACGATTTCTTTTCCTGGGACGAATATGTTCGGTAAGTTTTCTTTCGCATCCGTAATGAGTAGGCAGCCGCACCCAGTGGCCTCATAGAGAGTCATGTTGTTTGCATATTTATCAGCTACGCTTGTAATATGTTTCGTGAGAGTGATTTTGCTATTCGCGAGTATGTAATACATGTCCATACCCCAGGCAGATCCTTTAAAAGTTTTTTTAATCGGGCTGTTTGGCGTGAGGTTTAAAACCCCATAGCCCCAAAAGTCTACATGGGTTTTCGTTGCAATCTTTTCAAGAAGCTCGTTTCGTTCTGCGTGTGTAGGTCCATATCCTCCGACATGAGTCACGTCATAAGTTGTGTCGTTTTTATGTATTCTTTTGAGAACTCTCGAATCAAAAGCGAGCTGGACATAGCGACTTTCAATACCCCAGCTTTTGAATTTCTCAACATAGTGGGGAAGAGATGAAAATATGAGATCGTATGGATCAAAGAATTTTCTGTCTGGAAGTTTGGAGGCGATTTGCCCAACTATTTTTTTACCTGCCTTTTTTTGATTCAAAAGGAAATGTGCATCAATGAAGCCGATATTCTTATTAAAAATGATGTCAGGTTTGAACGCTGCTATTTGTGCCTCGAGGATCTGGTAGAGCCAATAATCTCGTACCCAGCGCCTCATCAAAGGAATACGCTCGACAAGGTTTTTGAGCGGACTTAATTTTATGTTATTTTCACGAGCCCATTTTTTCTGAAGAACTGCATCGTTTGAAATGAATTCCTCGGCAATGCAACCAGCGTCATTGAAGGCCTTTGTGTAGAAATCAGAAGTACCGAAGCATTCATCGATGATTTCCTTCTTTAAATCAGAATAGGAAGATTTCGAGAGTGAAATTTTCCTTCCAAGTTTTTTGTAATGATCGGATAGGAAGCTTCCGTAGTAAGTGTCGATTATGAAAATGCGGAGGTTTTCCTTCATGGTTATTTGTTTTTTCTCTTTTTCCAAATTGGTAAAAGCTCTTCCGCCTGATCAAGATCCTTTTGATCATCGATATCGATATTGTGGAGGATATCATCCATTATATAAGGTAATGTCCAAGGACCATAGAGTTTCTTTTCTCTGAGAATAAAGTCTGTCTTAAAGGCTAGAATTGACGGACCATTGCGGCCATAGAGATCCTCTTTTTTAAGCCAATGACGATTGAGTGTTTCTGATTCTTTTTTATCTGAAAGACCACGAATATATCCCTCTGTGTGAACCACCGCTTTCTCTGGATGGAATCTATGAGGGAGAGGGGTAACACTTACAATGGTTTGTGCTTTTTTATCATCAATGAGCATCTTTATTGCGGCATCAATATCTGCTGTTGATCTAAAAGGTGTCGTTGGCTGAAGATACACAAGTATATCAGGCAAGGATTTGTTTTTTTCAAACCACTCAAGGGTGTGGAGAATGACGTCAATTGCTGGAGAAGTATCTTGGGATATTTGTTCTGGCTGTGAGAAGGGAACTTTTATGCCGGATTTTTTCGCGACTTTCTGTATCTCAGGGCTATCGCTTGATAGTATGACCTCATCAATCACAGTCGAGTTGAGCGCAACTTCTGCGGTGTAGGTTAAGAGGGGTTTTTTACCCAGTTTTGCGATACTTTTCAGGGGTATCGCTTTCGATGCTCCGCGAGCAGGGATTATGGCGAGAATTGTTTTTTTCTTATAGGCCATTATGTTTTATTTCACGAAATAACTTTTGGATATCCGGCTTAACCTTCACGAGTACCGCTGCAATGTTTTTTCCCGCATCTCCTTTTCCGTACGAATGGTTGCTCTTATACTTTCCGTGTTTGAGCTGTTTTTTTATCGCAGCAACGATTTCTTTTTTGTCATGTTTCACTGCAATGACATTTTCGGACCTATCTCTTCCTTGCTGGCGCGAACCGACAAGAACCCCTGGTGTTCCGATGAAGCTTCCTTCACGGAGCAAGCTGCTTGAGTTTCCGATCATGCAAGCTGTCGAGTTCATGAGATGGAAATAATTGTGAACAGGAAGATTTTTGAATATGTGGAGAGGAAACGGAGGATTATCTTTCGTTCTTTCTCGGAATTTTCTAATACCTCGAGAAACATCTTCTGATCCTGCGTCGCTGTTTGGCCAGAGCATAATCGTCTGTATTTTGAGCTCGGTGAGTGCGTCGAGTATGGCGTTTATATCTTTTTCACCTGACCCAAACTCAGTTGTCACTGAGTGCTGGGAAACAAAGAGGAAAGGTTTGGTAATATCGATAGCACCCGCTCCAACCCCCTCAAACGAAAGATCAAGTTTCTTTTTCTCTAAGATATCCCTGATGAGGTCCATTCTTGGACAGCCTACTGCAAAAATCATTTCAGGTCGTTCACCCATCTGTATAATTCTCTTTTTTGCTGCTTCAGAAGAAGGGAAGTGAATATGGGCGAGCTTGGTGATAGCATGACGGATGCTCTCATCAATGGTTCCAGAAATTTCTCCACCCATGATGTGGGCAAGGGGAATATTCATGTATGCCGCTGCTGCAGCTGCTGCTAGAACTTCAAATCTGTCGCCAACAGCTATCACAACATCTGGCTTGAGGTTGTCGTATGCAGTCGCAAGCTCACTCATACCGATTCCAGTTGTTTTTGCCATTGTTAGAGGAGAGGCTCCTTCTATAAGCATATGAACACGAGCGTCTATAGTGAAGCCATCGGCTTCAATAAGCTTCACAACTTCACCATAGTGATCAAGTAGGGCAGAAGCACCGACAATTGTTTGTAGGATAAGTGATGGATGATCCTTCACAGCTTTCATCACAGCTTTTCCGGTTCCGTAATTTGCTCGTGAACCGATGAATATTGCTATTTTTCTTTTATTA
>JAUPUH010000070.1 GCA_030917665.1 Patescibacteria group bacterium
AAAGAAGGGGAGATGCAGACGAGGTCCGTCGGATACTTCGCAATGAGTTCCTTGTCGATTCGCGGCTTATAGTAGAAGCCTTCGAAGTATGAATCAGTTACCAATTTAATAAGACTCTTGTATCCATCATAACTTTTCGCAAGCAAAACAAGACGAGTCCGTCGATTGTCGATACCTCCTTGCATATCTGCGCGAGTTCTCACAGCAACATAGAAATCTACACCCAGAATCGGCTTGATACCTTTCTTTTTTGCAGTCTTATAGAACTCAATTGCCCCATAGAGATTTCCAGCGTCGGTTAGGGCGATTGCTGGCATATTGAGTTTCTTGGCTTCATCGAGAAGGTCGTCAATCTTAGGTAGCGCATTCAAGAGAGAGTAATGGCTGTGGGTGTGGAGATGGATGAAGCGAGACATATGGCTATTATAGCAAATAGGAGCGAATGGTATACTTTCTGCATGAAATACCGCATCGGCATCGATGAAGTGGGAAGGGGGCCGATTGCAGGTCCGGTGGCTGTTGGGGCTTTTGTCTTTTTGGATAAAAAAGCTAGCAACTTTTTCAAAGGAGTAAAGGAGTCTAAGCAACTTACAGAAGAGAAAAGGGAACTCTGGTTTGCGAAAATTCTTGAGGGTCAAAAGAAAAGCCTGATAGATTTCTCTGTCGTCTTTCAATCAGAAAAGGTAATTGATTCAAAGGGGATTTCTTTTGCAATTAAAAAATGTCTTAGTGTGTCGCTTGCGAATCTTTCCATCAAACCAACTGATGCACTTGTCTTGCTTGATGGCGGCCTTAAAGCTCCAGAAGAATATAAGAATCAAAAGACTATTATAAAAGGAGATACAAAAGAGCAGGTGATAGCCCTTGCTTCAATTTGTGCAAAAGTCTTACGGGACAGGAAGATGCGAGAATGGGCAAAGAAGCACCCAAACTATGGTTTTGAGGTGCATAAGGGATATGGGACCAAAAAGCATTACGAAGCTCTCAAAAAGCACGGTACAGTAACGCTCCATAGGCTTAGTTTCTTGCAAAAAAAGCCCATTTGAGCTAGTATAGTAAAACTATGGTAAATCGAATGAGATCAAACAGGTCCCACACTGGGAACCGCCGATCACATCATGCATTGGATGATGTGCGACTTTCTAAGTGTGTGAACTGCGGATCTATGCACATCCGACACACTCTGTGCGAAAAATGTGGAACTTATAAGGGAGTAAAGGTAGTAGATATGACAGCATTAGTAGCGAAGAAAGCAGCAAAGAAGCAGAAAGCAACAGCATAAGGAAAAAGGAGGTAAAAGTTTTCAAGAATTGTTCTTCAAAAAAAATCATGGCCAATCGACACCTATCAAGATCAGTAGTACTCCAATCACTCTTCGAGTGGGATTTCAGAGGTTGTCATGATGAACAGATAAAGGAAATAATCACCCGTGTATCACAGGAGTTCGCTCCTGGTATGGGTGATTTTTCCTTCATAGAGGATTTGTCGACGCATGTACTTGCGAAGAAGCCTGACCTCGACAAGATTATCGAGAAAGCTGCCCCAGATTGGCCTTTGGATAAGATTTCAGTAATCGATCGAAACATTCTCCGAATGGGTCTCTATGAGCTTCTTTTTGCTGATCGTGCAGAAGTGCCAGCAAAGGTAGCAATCAACGAAGCAATTGAACTTGCAAAATCTTTCGGTGGGGAAAATAGTGGAAAATTCATCAACGGAGTGCTCGGTTCTGTTTACAAGGAACTTGGAGAACCTGGAAAAGATTCAGCTCCAAAGAAAAAGAAAAGAATCGAGGATGTCCCGTATGAAAAAATGCTCATACAGAATCTTGGAGGTGCGGTAGTTTATGCTCGACATGAAGGTGAGATTTATATGGCATTCGTACATGATATTTTCGGCCACTGGACACTCTCAAAAGGAAAGATTCCTGAAGGCGATGTTCGGGAGGGAACGGTAAAGAAAGTGAAGGAAGAAATGGGTCTTGATGTTACTATCAAGGAAGATCTTGGAAATAATGAATACATCGCTTCTGATCCAGAAAAAGGAAAGATACGAAAGCAGGTGCACTACTTTCTTGCAGAGTCTAATTTTGATGAAATAAAGCTTGCCCAGAAGCCAGGTCTCGATGACGGCAAATGGTTCAAACTCGCCGATATCCTTGAACTCAATTTTTATAATGATATAGTTCCTATCGTGACCAAGGCCGTTACCCTTTTGAGCCAGTCCAAGTAACCTCTATGCCTGATTTTCAAAAATTCGCAGCAAAACTTAATATCACATTCAATGATATCTCTCTTTTGAAGAGGGCGTGTACTCACCGTTCATATTTGAATGAAAACAAAGGTGCTGGACTCGAACATAATGAACGACTTGAATTCCTTGGTGATGCAGTTCTTGAACTTGTCGTGACAAGCTACCTTTACCGAAAATTTCCAGATCGTAATGAGGGTGATCTTACCTCATATCGTTCAGCCCTTGTGAATACTCACAGCCTTTCAAAAGTTGCGCTCCATATCGAAGTTGATGAATATCTTCTTCTTTCAAAGGGTGAATCAAAAGACACAGGACGTGCTCGATCAATCATTCATGCAGATACTATCGAAGCTATCATCGGCGCAGTCTATCTCGACAAGGGTTATGATGCAGCAGCGAATTTTATTTCTGAACAGCTCATGGAAATAATCGATATTGATGAGATTGTGGATAAGAAACTTTGGCTTGATGCAAAAAGCCGATTCCAGGAAAAGGCACAGGAAGTTACAGGACTTACTCCTTCAT
>JAUPUH010000011.1 GCA_030917665.1 Patescibacteria group bacterium
CCGGAGTTGGCGGCGGACATTATCGATCAAGGTATCACGATGACCGGCGGATCCTCAATGCTGCGCAATTTTCCCGAACTTGTCTTTCGTCGTACTGGTGTGAAGGCAAAGTTGGCTGACGACGCACTCTACTGTGTCGCAAAGGGAACTGGTATCGCACTTGAGCATTTGAATACGTATAAGAAGAGCATTATCTCAAAAAGATAGGATATAATTGCTATATGCATCCTTTTGAATATCTCGTAAAGAATCTCAGCCACCACGCATATTTCTTACATTCCTTTAAAGACGGAGCACACAAGCTCAAAGAGTTTTTGAAAAAGGAATTTCATATTGATCATGTTCAGAA
This sequence comes from Patescibacteria group bacterium, assembly GCA_030917665.1. Lineage (GTDB taxonomy): Bacteria > Patescibacteriota > Minisyncoccia > Phycocordibacterales > PALSA-1337 > CAIOGI01. The sequence goes on from JAUPUH010000011.1 coordinate 350, forward strand.
TCCTGATTTTTTTCATGAGAAATATGAAGTCCTTGGTATTGACGAGAGTAGGAGAATAAAAGAATTACACCTTTCAAAAAGTTTCCTAGAAGGGAATAAGAAAATTTTTATAATTGAAGCTTCAGGTATGACACACGAGGCACAGAACTCACTTCTTAAGATTTTTGAGGAACCTCATGAACACAGTCATTTCTTTTTAATAATGCCTTCTGCTGACATTCTTCTTCCAACATTACGATCTCGACTTTTGATTTTGGAAAAGCAGGAGAATGAAGGGTCAACATCTGAAGTTGTAAAGTTTTTGAAATTATCCCAAAAAGACAAAGTTGCTTTTGTTGATGATTTGGCAAAACGTATTAGCGATGAGGAGGCAACTAAGTCAGATGCTTTGGAATTCCTTGCTCAACTGGAATTAACTTTGCATAAGAATGGAGTAGAAAAAAATTCAAATGCACTTAAAGCAATTCTTAAGGCACGAGACTACATGAATGATCGTTCGCCGTCTATAAAACAACTTTTGGAGTATGTGGCGCTGATGTGCTAGACTCTTGAAGCTTCTTCAGCTTTCAAGGAGGCGATTAAACGAAAACAGGTTGAAGAAGTTTCGGATGGCTGGGTTCCTGCTCTGCATGAGGGGAATCCAGCCTATTTTTTTATCCACTTTTTCCTACTTGCGTGATTTTGTAATAAGTATTATATTTTTTCGTGACGTTGCTCTTTGAACATTATGCCGAAGTTGTGAGTTGATCTCACACGGTAGTTATGTTGGAGCGACATTAACCAAGGTACACAAGCAGAAACAAACTGTTATGAAAACCAAAACCTCTCAGGGCCACTCGCGTGGCTCTCCTGTGGCGGAAATTGCGATTCGTTCATTCGACAAGCTGGGCCGCGTCGCGCGTTACTAAGCCGTATCGGCGGGCACCATGAATATTTGAGATCGTATTCATAGCCTTTGAGTTTTTTGTGTTTTGAAAACAAGCCACCTCGAGTTCGAGTGGGCGGATGTAGGCATTTGGCCATCAGTGCCCTTAAAATGCTGAACTGCCATTCTTCTTGTCATGGTTCGTCTCTCGGAATCATGATTGGCATAAAGGAGAAAAAGATCTCGGCGCCGCGAACTTGAATGTTCAGGCGCCTTTCCTTTTAATTAGATATGTTGTAATCTTGCTTTTGGGTCTAGCTTGTATGGTAGACAAAACTACGGTATGTTCGTTAACCAATAAACCTCGGAGGCACATCATGAACACCAGCAGTGGCACGTTTCAAAACCAACGGCTCGGTGCGTCAAAATGTCTGCGTGAGGAGAGTCCGCCCGATCCTTTGGGTGGGTTCTGAAACCAATTGGATGAAACCCAAAAATGATTTCGTTCGAGCAATCTGACATGATGGCATCGGCACTGGATGCCTTGATGCCCAATCGGTCAGCCTTGAGGACAACCCGCGTGATGTCGGGGCTTAAGGCAAAGAATGCGAAGGACGAATCCTTTACCCTAGGTACAGCAAGTGTTGTAACCTAGGTTTTTTTATTTTCTTTTTCCATTATGCTATACTACCCTTATGTCATACGATTTCACTAAATTCAAAAAGTCATTATCAGGCACTGAAGAATGGATCAAAAAGGAGTTTTCTGGTATCAGAACAGGCCAAGCAAGCCCAACACTGCTCGATTCAGTCAAAGTCGAGTCATACGGCGCTGTAGTGCCTTTGTCGCAGGTTGGTAGTGTAATGACAGAAGGCCCACGAACCCTCCGTATCGCGCCATGGGACCTCTCACAGACAAAAGAAATCGAGAAAGCTATCACTGTAGCAAACCTCGGTCTATCCGTATCAGTTGATGACAAGGGTCTTCGGGTTAATTTTCCTGAGCTTACAGCGGAACGACGAACTCAAATTGTTAAGATTGCAAAAGAAAAGCTTGAAGAGGGACGAAAGCAGATTCGACTTCATCGAGACGAAGCCATGAAAGATCTCAAGGCCAAGGTAAAGGAAGGAGGTATCGGAGAGGATGAAATGTTTCGACACGAAAAGGAGATTCAAAAATTTGTAGATGATACAAATAAGAAGCTCGATGAGCTTTATTCAAAGAAGGAAAAAGAGATAACTGCTTAAGCCAACACTGTGACTGTAATTATATTTTTAATAGTCCTAGCTATACTTATTTTTGTCCATGAACTCGGACATTTTCTTGTTGCTAAAGCCTGTGGAATTCGAGTAGATGCATTTGCACTTGGTTTCGGTCCGAAGCTCATCTCAAAAAAAGTTGGGGAAGTAACATACTCACTTAACCTCATACCGTTCGGTGGCTATGTGCGAATCTTTGGAGAAAACCCAGACGATGAATCAATTAGTGGTCCAGATGTCGCACGAAGCTTTGTTCATAAACCTAAATGGCAGCAGATCGCCGTGCTTTTTGCTGGAATATTTTTCAACTTTGTCTTTGCATGGCTTCTTATTGTCATCGCCTTTTTTTCAGGAGTTCCGGCTTCAACTGATAGCTATCCAGAATATCGTGACAGGATGAACGATGAACACATAGTCATCACTTTTGTTAATAAAGGCTCGCCAGCTGAAAAGGCGGGACTTAAAGCCGGAGACACGATTGTCGCTTCTTCTGTTGAGGAAATTCAAAATAATATAAATCAAAGTGTTGGAAAGGGAGTTGAGATTACCTACGAAAGAAATGATGTAGAGTCAAAGACGAATATCCTTGCAGAGCAGGGAATCGTTGAAGGAAAGTATGCTATCGGGATCGCAATGGATGATGTTGCAACGCTCAAATTACCAATCCATCTTTCGATACTCGAAAGTTCAAAGTTTACTATCCACATGATTGGTGCAACATTTACAGGTCTCTACGATCTTGTCGCGGGGATGTTTAAAGGGACTTCAAGTCTCGAATCAGTCACTGGTCCAGTCGGAATTGCCGGTTTGATTGGAGATGCGGCGAAGCTCGGCTTCACATACCTCCTTATGTTTACAGCGATCATTTCCATAAACCTTGGAGTACTTAACCTCATGCCATTCCCAGCACTCGACGGCGGACGAATTCTTTTTGTAATAATTGAGGCGATCATTGGTCGTCCTATAAAGCCAGTAATAGCAAATACTTTGAATGCTATTGGCTTCAGTTTGCTCATTCTTCTCATGGTGGTGGTGACTTATCGAGATATCGCGAAATTGTTTGTGAAATAGGAAGGTTTCCTGTATTATAGGCCTATATTTAACCCCATATTTATGCGCCAATCGCTACTTTTTACTAAAACCCGAAAAGACGCCCCAAAGGACGAAGTCTCGAAGAATGCCCAGCTTCTTATTCGGGCAGGATTTATCCATAAAGAAATGGCTGGAGTGTATTCGTACCTCCCACTCGGTTTGCGAGTTATGAATAAGATTGTGCAGGTAATCAGAGATGAAATGAACGCACTTGGAGGTCAGGAACTTTTCCTTACATCGCTTCAGGATAAGAAAATCTGGGAAACTTCAGGACGATGGGATGATGCTGTTGTGGATAATTGGTTCAAGACAAAGCTTAAGAACGATAGCGAGCTTGGTCTCGGATTTACACACGAAGAACCTTTGACGAACCTCATGACAGATTATCTAAGGTCATTCAGAGATCTTCCTGTTTTCGTTTACCAATTCCAGACAAAATTCAGAAATGAAGCACGGGCAAAAAGCGGTATCATGCGCGGACGAGAGTTTCTAATGAAGGACCTATACTCATTCACTCGAACAGAACAGGAACATGCTGATTTTTATGAATAGGCAAAGCAGGGCTATATCAATATTTTTGAAAAGCTC
>JAUPUH010000012.1 GCA_030917665.1 Patescibacteria group bacterium
CGATATTTGTTTCTTCCTTGAAATCCGCGAAAGATGCGTGGGATAAGGCGGCGATTTATTTAGGGAGTCATTACAATCTTAAAAATACTGTAGTCATTTCGAACACAGATGGTGGCTCAGGTTATCGTGCGGAGGACTGTGCTTTGGCTATCGGTGTGTGCAAAGAGCATATTCATCAGATTGACCGCTATCACGTACACCGCAAGGTCAAGAGCCGCCTATCTTGGTGTCCAGAGATGGAACTGCCGCTGATAAAGGCCCTTTGGTCCTATGAGTGGGATGCGATTGAGATTGTTTTGGATACGATTGAGAGTAAAATCTCCCTGGAGCAGGAAAAGGAACAGAAGGAGGAACTGCGCCTTTTGGCGGCTTATCTGGAAAGAAACTGGCCCTATCTACGTCCGTTACGAGATATAGAAGCCTGCAAGGGCCTTCGTGGGATTGGGAGCTGTGAAAGCAATCATCGTCCTTACAGCTATCGCATGAAAGGAAACGGAAAATATTGGAGCCATGATGGCGCTAGAGCTATGGTATCCATCATAGAAGGCAAGAAGATGGGCACTCTGGAAAAAGCCTTAACGGAGTCATTGCGCACTGTTCCTGAAGATTTAGCGGTAAAACTAAGATTCGCAGTCAGAAATGCGCTCAAGAAATATAGCGGACGAGAACGCACGCCCGCAAGACAAGCAGGTATCCCTGCAATGAATGCGACTTGCAGCATGGGGGCGCTCAAGAAAGCAATGGCAAGTTAAACGTGCTTTTCAACGAGGCCTTCGGGAATCAAGTGAATCGTGGGTTTTGATTCACTTGATTCCCGAAGGGATGGGCAAGCGACGCGCGCCGAAGCTGCAGGGACAATATTAAAACATTTCTAAATAGGCAGTACACGTAAGGTTTCTGAACTTTGCATAGAAAAGATTGACACATACTTATTGAATCAATTACGCTGTTCTGGAGCCCTTGGGGCTCTAAGGATAGCGGATGTAGCAAAATAAAAATCGCCAAGGTGAAAGCCTGCTGTTACAGCACTTTCACCTTGGCGATCTATTGTTTTATGGATTTTGCGACTAATGTAAAAAAAAAAAGAAAAAGCGCCCCATACTGCTGAAATAGCAGTAAAATATAGTCACTACAAAATATTAAGGAGGTCGCTTTTTCTATGAACAGAATAACACAATTATCCATTTTTGAAAATAACCAGCTCGGGGATTTAGAGAAATTAAATGACGTGCTGAATGCATTGCCGGACGAGAAACTCATCGCCCTTTTGGAAGAAGAACGTGGGAAGGGGCGGAATGATTATCCTGTGTTCACCATGTGGCGGGCTTTCCTTGCCAGTTTCGTGTTCCAACACCCCACAGTTGCAGCTTTGATCCGGGAACTGAAGCGCAACAGCCAACTCCGGGAGGTATGCGGATTCCAAACTCGGATCATCCGTACGAAAAAAGGGTCTTATCGTTATCAGTTGGCTCCCACGGAAGCCGCTTTCTCCCGTTTCGTAAAGAAACTGTTGCAGCACCAAGGTTTGCTGGATGTTATGTTCCACGAGCTAGTGGACGAGATGTACGTCTCCCTAGATGGGTTTGGCGAAATCCTCGCTCTAGATGGGAAAATCATTCCCTCCTACGCGAAAGGGCCCAATCAGAATAAACAAGAAGACGGCAGAAGGGACACTGAGGCGAACTTTACCATCAAACAATACACCACTACTACACCTTCAGGAGAGAAAGTGACGAACAAGAAGAAGTGGTTCGGCTATCGATTGCATTTGATCATCGATGCCACTTATGAACTGCCGATTGGCTATGAACTTACAAAGGCTTCGGAAGGCGAGCCTACGGTCGCGAAAAGACTAATAAAGGCATTGCCGGATGCTCAATTGAAAAGCTGCAACTATCTTCTTGCAGACAGAGGGTATGACGGAGGCCCCCTGCTGGATGAAATTGAATCGAGAGACATTATTCCGATTATCGATATTAAGAACCAGTGGAAAAAAGAGGGACCTACTAAACAATACCGTGATACCGATTTGACCTATACTTATAACGGGAAAGTTTTCTATGTCGATGAAAGAGGACAGGAAGTGGCGTTGGTTTACAAAGGCTATGATAGTGCGACTGATTCCCTTCGTTACGGATTCAAACCGCAACACCAGGATTCCCGTATTTTCAGAATCAAACGGGAGGATAATCGGCGTGTTTTCAATAAAGTAGCGCGTAATAGCCACAAATTCAAGCGGCTGTACAAGAAGCGGACTGCGATTGAACGGGTGAATGGGCGTCTTGATCGTGATTTCTTGTTTGAGCAACATACTATACGGGGTGAAAAGAAAATGAACCTTTTCGTAACCATGGCTTTTCTGGTCATGTTGGCATTCGCTAAACGGAATATCCAAAAAAATGAGTTGGGTCATTTGAATGCTTGGGTAGCGTAACCTCTAAAAAATAGAATATCCGTACGTTTCTTTGTCATGCCTTCGTATGAAAAAAACAGAATCCTGCTTATGCCCACACATACTGATCGGTATTAAGAGGCCCATATTCTGCATATTTGCGACTGAAAAAGCCATCGGCTTTGTTTTTTCTCTTTCAATTCTACAAAAAAAGCGAACAGCGTAATTGATTCACCTAAGAATAAGCTTGACAACTCCTGAAAAGATTATATAATATATTACAACTGTCAAGACAGTTGTAAACATCTTTGGAGGGATTGGCCGAATGAATACACGTACACAAACGAAACACATTACGATAGCTGCTCTACTGATTGCGATAGGGATCCTGATACCGATGATTTCCCCTTTGAAAATTATTCTGGAACC